>JBDHXS010000591.1:0-4255 GCA_039810845.1 Runella sp.
AAAATCAGTAGTAGAAGGTTCGTTGTCGTTGTTATTGCAATGCAGCCTGTGGTCGGATTTGATACATGTTGCCGAGGGCGAAACCAAAGAACGTGCCGAACTATTGCTTGATTTGCTGACGCCTATTGCCAAATCATATCCTTCAGAAATGTGCTGCCATACGACAAGCGCGGCAGTGCAGATTTTGGGAGGAGCAGGCTACACCACTGATTTTGCTGTGGAGCAATATTACCGCGAAGCTCGCATTCATCCTATTCACGAAGGCACTACGGGAATTCATGGTTTAGATTTATTGGGCCGAAAGATTACACTGAAAGAGGGAAAAGCCGTTCGGTTTTTAATCCAAGAAATCCAACAAACCATTGCTGAGGCCAAAAAACTATCTTTAGTATATCTGAGTGAACAATTGGAGAAAGCTCTCGACCGAGTCCAAAAAGTAACAGAGTATTTACTTACACTTGCCACCCAAAATGTAGAAGTGTTTTTGGCTGATGCTACTCTTTATTTAGAGTTTTTTGGCATTGTAACCATCGCATGGCAATGGTTGAAGCAAGCCATCCAAGCACAAAAAGTATTAGAGTCCTCTGTTTCGGAAATCGATCAAAATTTTTACCAAGGCAAAATAGCCACTGCTCACTATTTCTTTGAATACGAATTGGCAAAAACGATTTCGCTATCGAAACGACTGGCAAGCAGCAACCATACGACCATCGAAATGCAAACCGAATGGTTCTAAAATCAACGCCTATAGATAGCCCAAACACAAAAAAGCCGTGCGGAAAATCCACGCGGCTTTTTGACTTTACTCAACGTTATGAAAAACTCTTTACTTTTGACGCTCTTTGACATAATAAGTAACACAAATACCCATTATGTCTACAAAACCTTTTACAATCTCTTTGGAAACGGTACTACCTTACAGTCTGTAAGTTATAAACGAATGCAAAACTACTAATATATTAAATAATTATATAAGTATTGGTGAATAAATTAATAAATTGGCGACGAAATACCCCTCTAAATAGAGGAATAGGCTGTTGGCTCCAAAAAAACACGCTCTATTCTCGAAACTGTATTGGCATATTCCACAGCCTGAGATACTTGTTTCCAATCGGGGTCTGCACTAAATTTAGCCCAATTGGCATTCCTTTCTTCCATGTCTTTGAACGTCAACATATAAGTCAAACAAGGCATTCGAGGTCCTATCAATACCTCACCAAAAAATACCATGTGCAGACCTGTTTTATTGAAAATCGCAATTTCGCTATCGTTAAACATTTTGATTTTTCTTCTTACGGCATCTTCACTGTAGCCTTCATAGGTTCGTAATTCCATGATTTTGGCTTCCTTGGCAGGAGCCACCAGTTGCGGCATCCCGTCAAAAGCCAGCATCAATAAACTACTCATGCGGTCGAAAATTGCTTTATCAACCGGCGTTTGGTTATAGACTTCAGCGGCCTTGATAAACTCGGCATCTGATTTGAGCTGAGTTTTAGTTTGGAAATAATTGCTTTGAGAAGGATACACCAACAGCAAATACAATTTAGCAGGCTCATCTTTTCCTACTTCCTTAAACACCCCTATTTTACTCACTCCCAAGCGGTTCATGGCAGGAATAAACGCATTTTGGAGATAGGCTTCCAAATGGCCCATACCGCCCATTTTCAATTCATAAGATCGCAATTCATACACTTCTTTGTCTGCTTTTGGGGCTGATTCTGCCGCAAGTACTGACGAAACACTACTTAGGCCCAACATAGACGAGGTTGCAATAAACTTCCTTCTTTTCATTTTCTCAATATAGGTTATTAACGACTAAAGCATTTATTAGCCATTAACTATGGCTTTTAGGCTTGATTATTTGACAAAGTTGTAAATCATTTCCGACACCTCAGCAAGGGCCTTTACGCCAGCATCAACGTTGGTCAGTTTTTTGGAAAGAACCACCAATACATATTTTCGCCCATCGGGCAAAAATACAATGCCTGAATCATGCTGTACGCCAGTGATAGAGCCTGTTTTATGAGCCACTTTTACTTCTTTGGGAAGGCGCCCTGGAATCAATTCATTGAATTTTTGGTCAAATAAAATTTGAATCATGTTCTCAGAAGCTTTTTTATTAACAGCCTTTTTATGAGCAATTTGTTCAAAAATGAGCATCAAGTCATAAGCTGTGACAGCGTTGTTCTTATTTAAGTTAAAGGCTTTGGTATCTTCCACACCACGAAGTACTTGAATGTCTTGCGCTCCCATTTGTCGCATTGTCGCGTTGGCATTTTTAGCATCAACCAAGTCAATCAAAATATTGGTAGCCAGATTGCTACTGACAATAATCATCTGATAGGTAAGGTCATAAATTGTCATCTTCGTACCAATTTTTTTGTACATTCCATCGGCACTGTCATCACTGATATTGAGACTAAACGGGCTTCCGTCCACAATGCTTTTGAATTCATTTTTGACCAAAATCGAATCACTCAGATTAAATTTTCCAGCTTTAGCCTGCTTAAACACCTCAATCATAACGGGTGTTTTCATGGTGCTTGCCGCATGAAAAATTTCTTTTTCATTGATAAAAAGGGTTTGATTGGTTTGTAAATCTTTGAACGCGACCCCAAATTCGCCTTCTACGGCTATCAATTTTAAGACTATCGAATCTTTTAGGCGTTCTAAAGAGTGTTTTTGGGCAAAAATTGGCAACGAGATACCAATTAAAAGGAGCGCAAAAAAAATTCTCATAGTAGTTTAGTTTTACGGCTAAACTAACTATTTTTTCAGAATTTACAGGCAAAAAATATCAGGCACCTACCTATTGTCTTAATCTACTTCCCTGTAAACCCACCAATTGGTTTGAGAAATACTGTACTGAGAAACGGCTCGATTGTTCTTAAAAAAGATATTTTTTCCGTCGGAAGAATATACAAAGCGGTAATAATCGAAAAAGTAGGCACCGAGCATAAAACTTACGATATAGGTTGTACTATTCAGTTCATAGCTAATTTGCGTTTTATTGAGTTGCTCGGCCAAGTCTCGATTTAACTTCAATGCTTCGATAGATTTAGGATAAAATCCCTGAATATTTCTAAAATTCTCAACTTGTTTGATTAATTCGTTCGATGTTTCAATTCGGTTGTACTTCTCTACTGTTAACACCATTTTTCTTCCCATAAAAAATGACGTATATCCTAATAGCGGTAGTCCTATTAATAATAGCGCTTGTCTTAACCTTGCAGTGGGATAATAATCCTGTTTTGTTTTTAGCCACTTCAGTCCTACTCCCAACAATTGAAGCAAGCCTGCAGGAAAGGTAAAGAATGAAGCTATTCCGCAGAGGATGGGAATGACCATTAAAGGACTAAATATCGTTCCAGAGAGATAGACCATCTGGGGTACAAGTACCACAGTAATAATAATTACGATGTAATATTTCCAGTGATTTTTGGGAAAAAGCGTCGGTAAAAATTCCATGATTTTACTTTCAAATCAAGGTTTTAATCAATTTTTGGGTCTTATCCATGTGCCTGGCATACAGAATTTTATCTACGTACCCAATCCAAATTTCGGTAGCATCGTCCAGTACATAAACATAAATATGAATGCCACTGCCAATGTCTTTGGTAGGTTGACCAAATTTAGAAACGATGGCAGTATAATCCATCCCACTTTTTAAATTTTTCTCAAAATAGGCGTAAGAATTGGTGGCTTCTTGGGATATATCTGTTTGTTTCTTTGTACATGAAAGAAACAAACAGAGCAAAATGACGGGATATAATATATATTTTGTTTTCATCTTTATGGTAATCTTGTAAATGACACCAAATTAAGGGAAATTATAAACAAAAAAAAGAGAATGCTATTTGTCTCTGTAACCAATTGATTTATTTTTGCCTATACCAAAAAGAGACTGCTTTTCGACAGTCTCTTTTGTATTAAAAACCTAAAAATTATTGAGGTCGATACACCTTAACTACTCCGTCATTTTCACTACTGACAATCAGTAAACTTTTTTGGATAGGGCTATTGTTGGCTGGAACAAAAAGTATGCCTTCGGGTGCATCTCCACACTTTACCAATTGAAGAAATACTGGCGCGGTAGGGTTGCTTACATCATAGATACCTACGGCATCTGATCTTTCCATTCCGACAAACGCTATTTTTCGACCGCCTACTTGTCCCAAAGTGATACCCTCTGGCTCTACGCCTTTGTCGTCGCTACGACCATCGTCATAGATACCAGCAGCAATACAACGTTGTT
>JBDHXS010000592.1:0-4249 GCA_039810845.1 Runella sp.
GCGGCATGAGAAACCGAAATCGGTACATCGGGCAAACGCTGCCAGCCTTTTTCGAGGGCGTTGAAATCTAAACTCAACAAAACAGCAACGGTTTTTCCTGCTGACTCACCTCCTGCTATGTAAATTTTATCATTTTGGGTAGCCACCAACGCATTACTCAGCGGTATGGGCAACGAAGGCAATGGTTGAATTTCTATTTTCTGATGCTGACTATTCCATTTTAACAAAAAAACACCGTCTTGGCTCCCTTTTTCATCTTCTCCTCCTATACAAACAATTCCTTCGGGGAACGAAACACTTGCTCCGTAAGCCAAAGGGCGAGGCAGTCGCTCAGAGGCAGACACTAATTCCAACTTTCCGTTGGCTTGATTGAAAACGTTTATGGTATTTTGAAAAACCTTAGTTCCGCCTTCCCACGGCATTTTATCAGGAAAATTGGCTCCTCCCGCTATGAGTAACACGTTGTGGTGTACTCCCACAAATGCCCCTGCGACTCCTAAGTTGGGAGTTCTGGCATTAATACGCGGCAATTCTCCCACCTTGCTCCAAACAATCTGTTTGTCAGTTTTTTGTGTCCATCCTTTTAAGTGAACCATTCCCAATAGCAGGAGAAACAGGATACGTTTTACCATTTTTTTGCGATTTGAAGAAAGGAAGGTGCAAAGTACACCCCCTTTCTTTTGCACAATTAACCTAAGAGTTTATTTTTTTAATAGCCAGGTGTTTGTACCAATTTTGGGTCAGTATTGAGCATCGTCACCGAAATAGGCAACAATAACTTAAAGGCTTGTCCCGCAGGTAAATACTGAGGGTTGACATTGGCAAACACGTACGTATCTCCCGCCCGGCGTAAAGCCCACCAACGTTTTCCTTCACCGACAAACTCACGCAAATATTCGTCCAAAATAGCGTTCATATTGGCCGTTGGCGTACTGTTTTTATAAGGGGTATAACCCGTTCCATAAGCTCTTGCACGAATCAGGTTGATATCAATGGAAGGGTCATTGCCTAACTTAGTGTTGGCTTCGGCCAAAAGTAAAAGCACATCGGCGTAGCGATATACAGGAAAATCGTTGTCGTACAGCTGAACACCTGCATCTACACGTCCAATAAACTTGGTTAACATCACGCCCGCAATCGGAAAACCCGCCGTATTACGGTACATCACGCGAAACGACGCCCGAGCGCGACGGTCATTGGGGTCATTCAGTTTTGAAATCATGGCACTTGACATTCCTACTCGACTTGCACCTGCGACAAGCGGATACGTCACATTTACCGCGACTCCGCTGCCTGTAGCCCCGTCGAAATACAAAGTTCCTGCCTGGGTAGTGTTTACCAGAAAGCTGCCGTATGCTCCTTGTGTTACTTCATTTTTCTCAAAACTCAATGCAAAAATAATTTCTCTGTTATTCGCTTCTTTGGTTGCATCAAACACATCGGCATAAGTTGCTTGTAAGCCCAGTGCGGAAAGTGCTTTTACTTCTTCCAATGCCATTTTGGCTACGGAAAAATCGGTATTGCCGCCCCCCATGTGCGTACCCGACCACAAAAATACATCTCCTTTCAAAGTAAGTGTAGCAGGGCGATTCCAATAAACTCGTTTGGTCGTGAAGGTATTGCTTACGCCAAAGAGTGTTAGCGATTGTTCAATGTCGCTTTTGATCAACTGCATCACTTCTTGTGGAGTCGAACGCACTTTGTATAAATCGGTAAGACTTCCCACAGACGTCACAGGCTCAGTCGTAATCGGAACACCTCCCCATGTTTTGAGCATTGTGTAGTAAATGTATGCCCGTAAACCGTGCATTTCGGCCAGATAAACTTTACGTTTGGCCTCGTCGAGCGGTGCTTTGGGAAACAAGGCAATGACCGTATTAATGCGGTCAATCAAACTATAAAATCCAGCCCAGTTGGTGGCGGGTACGTTAGCCGCACTAATATTGTGCGACCAGTATTGCTTCAGGCCTGCATCTTCGGATTCGGTAAAAAGGCCGTCAGCCCACAAGTCCGAACGCATTTCCCCCAATGATACTAAGGTGCCATGGTAGCCTCTTAGCGAAGCATAAACGCCGTTGTACAACGTGAGTGCGGCATTGGGGTCTGATAAAACCAAGTTTTGATTGAGCGAAGTTTGCGGGGTTACTTCTCCTAATTGCTCTTGGCAAGAGAACAAGCACAGACTCAGGCATAATCCGATTCCGAAGAATAGCCCCGAAAATGAGATATATTTTTTCATTTTGAATTGTTTTGAGATTTCTTTTAGCTTATACCACGTTTAGCAAACCTATAAGGCCTAATTGATTCCGTAAACAGACCTTATAGGTTTATCGTCGCGCCCAAGGTCACAGTTTTAGGCAGAGGGAAACGCCCCGCGTCGTTGCCGCCTACTTCGGGGAAAGTCCCGTTGTATTGGGTCAAATACATCAAGTTAGAGCCCGTCAAAAACACCCGAATACCTTGTAAGCGATTTTTGGAATACTTTGACAACAGTCTTGCAGGCATTTCGTAGCTCAAGGTTACTTCACGCATAGCGAGGTAGTCGCCTTTTTGCCAGTAGTTGGCTGGGGCTGTAGTTCCCCCACCTGCGTCTGTGAAATAGTTTCGACCGTAGTTTGCCCAGTAGTAGCGTGGCAATGTTCCAGAGGTATTGTCAGGCGACCATGTTTTGGTTACATCAATCGGGCCATTTTGCGAACCTTGCACCTGCGACATTCCTCGCAAATACATCTGATTGACAATCACAAAGCCCAGCGAGTAATCAAATTGTCCATACAAATTAAATCCTTTCCAAGAAAGATTTGTCGAAAAACCTCCCTGAATCGTCGGCGTGGTACGTCCTACATATACATAATCGCGAAAGTCGAGCGTATCGTTTTTGTCGAGGTCGGTCCAGCGTGCATCGCCGAGGAGTTTGATACGTTTGTTGGTATAAGGCAAGAAGGTATTCAACAATTTCGCATTGGCGTCCAGCTCCGCTTGGGTGGTATAGATTCCGTCGTAAGTAGGTGCCCAAATTTCGTCCAAACCAATCCGCTGCCCCTCTTGTAAACCCGCTACCCAAACGAGTTTGTTTTGGGCAGGATCCCACACCTGAACAGCACTCTGGCGATTTTTGTCGAGTCCATTGCTCGGTAGCTTCTTCGTAAAGTTTTTTACGGTGTAAAAATTGGCACTTACATCCCAGCTTAAGCCATTTCCACTTGATGTCCGAAGCACATTGGCTTTCAATTCAATCTCAAATCCTTTGTTTTGCAACTGTGCCAAGTTAGTGGTATAGCTACTGAAACCTGTCCAAGCAGGAATGGTCAACGAACTGATTTTGTCATAAACATTACGGATGAAATAGTCGGCGATAACCGTAAAACGATTTCCCAACAAGCCTACGTCCACGCCAAAGTTGAGGGTAGTGGCACGTTCCCACCGCAAATCGGTATTGGTAATACTCCCTGCTGCAAAGCCAGGTGCTCCGTTGTAAATCCCGACGTTTCCGTACTGTGGAATGGTGGCATAATCGCCCAACGGTGTAATGCTTCCGTTTTGCCCCCAACTTACACGGGGTTTCAAGGTCGTAACGTATTTACTGACAGGCGAGTTAGCAAAAAAATCTTCGTAGTGCATATTCCAACCAGCCGACACACCCGGGAAGAAACCGTAGCGATTATTGGTCAATTTTGATGTGCCATCGTAGCGCATATTAATGTTCAACAAGTAGGTATTAGCGTAGCTATAATTAACCCGCCCAATGGCCGACGCCAATCGCTGCCAGCTCGAAAATGCTGAATAAGGCACGCCCACCGCCGCCGTAGATGCCGACAACCACGGAATAAAATCGGTTGCAGCTAAGTTGGCCGTTGCACTGTAATCATAGACTTTATAGTCAAAAAACTCCCCACCCGCCAAAGCCGAAACGGAATGATTACTAAAGTCTTTGCTGTATTGCAAAAAGCCGTTGTAGGAATATTGGGTAGTACGTTGGTTGGAAAACGAGGAGTTGCGGGTATTGACCAACGCCCCACCTGTACCATTGATGTAGGCTTTGGTAAAACTCTCGGCGGTGGTATAGCGGTAAAATCCTGAACCAGAGGCTAAAAATTTCAACGAGGGCAAAATCGAATATTCGAGATTTAAACCTCCCGCAAAACGCTGTTCAATGGTCTGATTGTAAAATTTATCTCGAAAATACGCAGGATTTCCCAACGTGCCAGCATCTACACCCGGTAAGGTTTCACCTGTCACATCGTGGGTT
>JBDHXS010000593.1:0-4232 GCA_039810845.1 Runella sp.
AGAGACATGGGGTTGGTTTGGTGGGGTAGCACAAGACCCACAAATTGCCAAACTGAATAAAGGCGTGGATGTGGTGGTGGCAACTCCTGGGCGTTTGTTTGATTTGGTAAGCCAAGGGCATCTTAAATTGGAACGTGTCGAAGTGTTGATTCTTGATGAAGCCGACCACATGCTAGATTTGGGATTTATCAAAGATATTCGTGATTTGCTTCGTCACCTGCCGCGTCGCCGACAAACGCTGTTTTTTTCGGCCACCATTGACGACAAAATTAAGAAGTTGGCTTATTCTTTGATTAATAGTGGGGCAATTCGCATCCAAATTTCTCCCAAAGATCCGGTCTCCAAAAATATTGACCATTTTGTAGCTTTTGTGGAAATGGACGATAAACGTTTTTTTCTCGAACGGATCATCAACGAACACCCGGAAAGTAAAATTTTGGTTTTTGTGCGCACCAAAGTGAGAGCCGAACGGGTATTCAGCGCCTTGGAGCGAATGGGAATTAAAAGTCAAACCCTTCACGGCGACAAAGAACAGAAAGACCGCCTATCAGCCTTGAACGATTTTAAAAGCGGCAAAGTAAAAGTACTGATAGCTACTGACATCAGCGCCCGGGGAATTGACATTGCCAATGTCGATTACGTAGTGAATTACGATTTGCCCGAGCAGGCCGAAAACTACGTTCACCGCGTAGGACGCACAGGCCGTGGCACCAACAAAGGCAACGCTGTATCGTTTTGCAGCACGGAAGAAAAAACCATTTTGGCCGAAATAGAAACCTTTTTACATAAACCCATTGACGTATTACAAATCAGCAAAGCCGAATATGAAGGTACTATTGATTTTAGCAATGACACTGCTGGCAATGTAAAATCACTACTCGAAGAAATTGAGGCATTGGAAGCCGAGAGGAAAGTGCGAAAAGGAAAGAAAATGAATCGGAAGAAGTAGGTTTTTAAAGTTGACCAGCTCGAAACAATTCAAAAAATCTTTTTGTCGCTTCCCCCTGCTTTGGAGGTAAGCGTTCTGTAAAGAATTTGTCAAACTTAGTAAACATAAAGTATCCGAAACGAGAGTATTGGTTATCAGCTCTTTGAAGCAAAATTAGTTTTTGGAAGATTCGTTTTATACCATGGCGGGCCTCTTTAGTCTCAATTGTTCCAGCCGCAAGTTCTTTCAGCTCTAACTGGATTGCATCAAATAATTCATTTAAGACTTTTAGCCGCTTGATAACCAATTAATTTCTATTGAGCCCACAAATTTCTATTGTTTTCGAAGCCCTTGGATCAGCGTTTAAAGCCTCAATTGTTCCATCAGGTTTGAAAATGAAAAAATCTTCAACTTGGTCTATCTCAGGATGAAGAAGTAATGGCTTCTCATTCTGGAACAATGGGGAAGTCGCCAAACGAGAATCATCGTCAGGCATTCCGTCGGGGTTCAAGGTGGGAGATGTGACGCGGATTCCTGTAATAGGGAATTGATTCCGTTTTTTGTTGTTACATCTCGAACAACTCAAGAGCAGATTACTCCATTCGTAGGCTATCCAATAATACCCTTCATGCTCTTTTTCTTTGGTGACTTCCGCTTTGGGACGGTAATGTTCTACCTGCATGGGCGCACCTGCGGTCGTATCCGTTTCGCAGTAACCGCATTTGTGATGATAGAGAGTTTCCAACTCTTTTAATGTACCGTCTCTATACACTTTCGACTTGAAATCATGTTTGTTTTTCTCCGTCAATGACAACTTAATGAGGTCAGTGCGCTCGACAGTATTTAGTTTATCAGGAACAGAGGCAAAGTCTTTTTTGATGCTAATCATACGCAACGACTAATTGGCTTTGGGTTCAAACAATTCATCAGGAAATTGGCGATTGCTTTTTTCAAATTCAGCCAAATAATCATCTACTTCATCGTTGTGTTTCATTTCCTCAAACGAATCCTCCGTACGGGTTTTGGTCAGGTCATCGTTTTCGACAGAAAGCACATCGTCCATGTCAAAAATGCCCGAAGTCAAGATAAGGTTAGGAGTAAGGTATTTTAAATCAACATCCACTCGCTCTATTTTGACGCCTTCTTCTTTGGTACGGGTCACTTTCAAAATCACTGAATTGTGAGGTGCACCCAACAGCGGAATGGGGCTATGGGTAGAAACAATAAACTGCACTTTAGGGAACACGCTCGAAAACAGTTTCGGAATCTGTTTTTGAAGTTTGGGATGCCAATGTAAATCCAATTCGTCAATGATGACAATGCCTTTTAGTTTCGCTGGGTCAGTAACTTTGGGTTGTGAGCGGGATAATCGAATAATCATATCCCCCGCAATACCAATGATTGCTCGAAATCCCGAGGCCAATTTTTGGTAAGGAAGCGGTTCGTATGTTTCAGTACCTTCAAGAATGTCTTTCTCAATGTATTCGATTTGGTCTGTTTCTTTATTGGGACGTACATCAGCCAGATATGGAATCAATTTACAAAACGCTTTTTTTACCAACTCAAACCGCTTATCCTTTTTTAATGCCCATTTATATAGCTCCGCATTGATGTTGAGTAAATTCCCGTTAGTAAAGAATAAACCATAAGTTACCAAACTACGTCTTTCTTCTTCCGTGATGTCAATATCACCCTGCAAATTCAACCGCGAAGGCCCGTAGGCAGCTAAATGAGCAAGTGGATGTAGGTTTTTCCAGCAATCATTAATAAAATTTTCTTTGTCGCTCTTATATTCTACCTGTATTCTAATATCCTGATTCTGAATAATTTCGTAGTTGCCATCTTTACTTCCATGCAATCCCAACATCATTGATTGCAAAACAGTAGATTTCCCAAATCCATTCTCCCCTACCAAAAACACCCACTGAGTATCAACGGGTAGGTTTTCAACTGTAGCATGTTTAATTCCTTGAAATTTTGAGACAGAAAGGGTTTTGAGGGAATAAGGAAGAATTTTATCTTTTTCTTCAAAAATATCGTCTTGTGGTTGAATCAATTCTTCGCCCTCTTCGAGTTGCACAAGATGATCAAAATCAATTTGCATCAACTCGTTATATTCCTTATTATAATTTATAATTCTTGTTAGCCAGTCATCAAAATGTTTATTAACTTCTGTCTCTTTTTCATTAAAACTATATCCTTCTCTTTCAGAGAAACGGTTGAAATAGCTAATTCGCACAGTGTATTTTATCGCATTAGCTTTTACTTCATACTTATCAAGAATAAAATTAAAGTCAGGATATGCTTTTGGGGAAATTTGAAAACCAAAATCGTTTAATAACTCTATTTTGAAAGATAGACTTGAGTTTTTTACTTCGTGCCTAATGTAAAGTAACAATTCATTAATCTCTTTAATTACTTGTAGTGGCAACTTCTGCTTATCCATTCTGTAAATAGGGTTTGCGTTTGGTCAAAGTTAAGAAGAAATGCCAATGGCTCAAAACCCCACTCGAAATACGGTTTCGCCCGTTTTTTCTGTTTGCAACGACACGCCAAAGTCGTGGTTTGCCATAATCTCCCTTACCAGCGTGAGGCCCACGCCTTGCCCGTTTCTTTTGGTCGAGAAAAAAGGCGAAAAAAGTTGGTCGGCTATTTCGGGGGCAATACCCAGGCCGTTGTCTATAATTTCTAATTGGGCAGGGGAGTTTGTCGTTTTGAAAGTCACTTGGCCGTTTTTACCGATACTTTCTAACGCATTTTTAACTACGTTGACCAAAACCTGTTCCATTTGTTGGCGGTCGGCTTGAATCAAAACGGGTTCTGAGGCCAATTCAAATTCAAAATCAATCTCGCGCTGACGAGCGTTAAACTCCATCAGACGCGCTATGTTTTGGACAAGTTCATTGATGTTTACGGGTTCTTTTTGCGGAGCAGGCAAACGTACGATGTCCGCAAAATTGCGCATGAAATGATTGAGGTGGTCGTTTCGCTCAATTGCCACCTGCATGGCATTTTGTACATCGGGGCTTCCTTCTAGATAATAAAGCGCGGAATCGAGAATGGAATTTACGGCCCCAATCGAATTGTTGACTTCGTGGGCCATCAGGCGAATGACTTTGCCGTAAGCATTTTTTTCGGCAGCCAAAATCTCCGCCGTCAATTCTTCTAACATCACAAAATAGCGCGGAAATCCTCGATCCATAAAATGCGCTTTCTGGCACTTGAAAGTTTCTACACCATTGAAAGTAATAGTGCGCGACTCACCCGTTTTTAGCTGACTCAGTGCTTGCAATACTGGATGAGC
>JBDHXS010000594.1:0-4226 GCA_039810845.1 Runella sp.
ATCAGGATTGAAAACGGAGAAAAAACCGAATAAATGCGAAGAATTGTAAACGGGGGCTTCATCAAGAAGAACTAAGTTCTGGTCAATATTACCTCCACGCACGTTAAATCCGCTAGCCCCCTCTCCTACGCTTGTTACGCCAGGCAATAATTGAATACTTCGTACCAAATCAACTTCTCCCAACAGCGCTGGCATTTGTCGAATGGTTTTCATTTCAACTTTATTGACCGACATCTCAATATTTTTTACATTTTCGTCTTCTTTGACGGTTTTGATGATTACTTCCTGTAATTTTAAGCTTGCATCTTTTAATTCGAGATTGAGCTTCAAATCGGCAGTAAGTTCTACTCGTTTCTCTATTTTTTCATAACCCAGATAATTGAATACAAGGGTATAAGTGTTACCAGTAGTGAGATTGAGCGCGTAATAACCGTAGTCGTTGGAAACAGTTCCATTGCTGATTTCACGCACATATACTGATACTCCAATTAGGGTCTCACCATTGGATGCATCCTTAATGTAGCCACTAATGGTCTTTTTTTCCTGACTATATACATGCGTAATTGTCAAAAGCAATAGAAGGAGCGACAAGCATTGTTTCATAACTGAAAATAGTTTTATTGATTGTTTCTCGAATGACACCCTAACCGTGCGTTTCCCTATGAAGTAACAAGACTTAGTATAGTGTTTGTACTTTTTTTATATAAAACACAGCAAACCTAACTTTTTGTTTAAAAAAATAAGATAAAAATGGGATGAAGTGCCAAAAAACCAGCGTAAACGGGAAGAAATACGAAGCGATTCAAAAGAAAAAGGCCCTACCAACAAGCAGCGCCTTTCCCAAATCAGTCCTATGTTTTTATCAATCCACTACTACTTCATCCATCGCAATAGTAGTTGGACGTCCTGCGGCAGGGTGTCCTTCAGGGGCAACTCCAGCGTTTTTGGCACGAACACGAATATAACGTGCCCTCGCGGTTTTGAAGTCGGCAACCACAGGAAGTATTTCCCAAGGGCCTTCCAATTGGTATTTTACAGGTTGTGCAATTGCATCTTTGAAGCTTTCGCCATCGCGCGATAAACCAATTTCAACAGAGGTAGGGGGGAAAACATTGTTCAATATGATTTTTAAGAAATTAGCCGATACCTTTGTCACAGGTTTTACTTCACCCAAATCTATCGTAATTTCAAAATCTTTACCCGACATCCGCACCCATTCTGCACTATTTCTGGGGCTTTGAGCCACCTGACCATCTGTGAGTTTCTTTTTATCTGTATCAACTCCTTCTGCGGGTGTATTGGCGTATGTATAAGTTTTACCTTTGGCTCGATGAATAAAAAACTTTTCTTCAAACATAGCCCCAGCAGTTGTAATAGCTTTGATAGTTGTAATTTTATCCAAGGTAATGGGTGTAAAGTATTCAGTTGAGCTGGTAGAAGGGGTCTTTCCGTCGGTGGTATAGTAGATTTTACTATCAGAGTCCAGTTTTTCTAAACGAACTTGCAATTGTCCCTGATTATTGAATTGTGTCACAGCTCGAACATCTAAAATACGTTTTGAGTAGTTGACTTTTAAGAAATCCAATCGTTTCAAGTTTTCTTTCAAACGAGTTGCAAAATCTTCAAAGTTTTTCCCTCCAGAAGGTACCCAAGCCACTTCTGCTAAAGCAATGGCTCTTGGAAAAGTCATGTATTCTACTTGCGCTGAAGTAGGCATGTATTCTGTCCAGACATTTCCTTGAATACCCAAAACATATTTCTGGTCTTCGGCCGACATTTCCTCCGTAGGATTATAAGCATATACTTTTTCAATAGGCAAATATCCTCCAATTGCCAACGGTTCTTTGGCTGGATTGGTCTGATAATGATCTAAATAACAATGAGAATTGGGACTCATGATGACATTATGTTTCATTTTAGCAGCCTCTATTCCCCCTTTGGTTCCACGCCAGCTCATCACAGTAGCGTTAGGAGCTACACCACCTTCCAGAATTTCGTCCCAGCCTATAATAGTTTTTCCCTTGGTATTGACAAACTTTTCGATACGTTTTATAAAGTAGCTTTGTAGCTCATGTTCGTCTTTAAGTTTTAGCTTTTTTATTAAGTCCTGACAAAATGCACTCTGCTTCCAAGCATCTTTAGGGCACTCATCTCCTCCAATATGAATTAATTTACTTGGAAACAGTGTAAAAACCTCTGTCAGAACATCTTGTAGGAAAGTAAATGTCTTTTCGGTAGGGCAAAAAACGTCGTACATGACACCCCAATTTGTCGCTACTTGGTAATTTTTTGTTGGCTCACACCCCAATTCTGGATACGCAGCTAAAGCCGCAGAGGCATGTCCAGGCAGTTCGATTTCGGGAATAATCGTCACAAATTTCGCTTGGGCATACTTGACAATATCTTTGATCTCGGCTTGAGTATAAAAACCACCATACTCTTTTCCGTCAAATTTCTGCGGATAGTTTTCGGCATATTGGCCTACTAATGTCTCTTTTCGTTTTGAGCCTATTTGGGTCAGTTTGGGATATTTTTTTATTTCAATTCGCCACCCTTGGTCGTCGGTCAGGTGCCAATGAAAAATGTTCATTTTGTGCAATGCCAGCAAATCAATATATTTTTTAATGAAAGGCACAGGCATAAAATGGCGAGCTACATCCAGCATTAATCCACGGTGGCTAAACCGTGGTTTGTCTTGAATCTGACAAACAGGCAGTGTCCAAGCTATATTTTCGACAGGCGTTGGGCTAAAAACAGCGATTGGTAAGAGTTGAAGTAGGGTTTGTAGGCCGTAAAAAGCCCCTTGAGAAGTAGCAGATTCAAGAATTACCCGTTCTTTACCTATCAAAAGTTTATAGCCTTCATTACCCAATCCCAAAGCTTTATTTTGACGAATAAAAATTACATTAGCTGCCGTGGGGGAGGCTGTAGCGGCAATAGGTAATGTAAGTTTAGAAGCTGTTTTAAGGATACTAATAAAACTCTGTGCAGTAGGTTTAAATACAGCATCCTTTGCTGTAACGATAACTTTTGTTTGGTTATTAATAACAAACTGACCTTCTCCACCATTGAATTGGGCAGGGAATGGAACGAGATTGTAGGCATTTTCTTGCGCTTGAAGAATTGCCAAGTGTAAAGTACAAAGTGTAAAGACTAAAATTAGTTTTTTCATATTTATCATAAATAATTTGAGAAACAAAAGAACTAAAAAATGGTAAAAGCTGAAAAATAGTGAGTAATCGTTTAAAAGCAAAAACGCCCCAACAGAAGCCAGGGCGTTTTTTGTATATTCAAGGAAACCTATTAATTCGTTAATTCACGCTTGCCTCGGCGAGAGCTGCTACGCTCACGTGCTTCTGTCACAGTTTCTAATTCTTCTTTTGAACCAACGATAAGTTTCTGGAAACGACGTGCACCTGTACCTGCTGGAATCAAGTGACCTACAATTACATTTTCCTTCAAACCTTCGAGGGTATCGCGTTTTCCTCGTACCGCTGCTTCGCTCAGCACCTTGGTCGTTTCTTGGAACGAGGCGGCTGAGATAAAGCTTTCAGTACCCAAAGAAGCCTGTGTAATACCCATCAGAGTTGGCTGTGCAACGGCAGGCTTAGCATCACGCGCTACCACCAAACGTTGATCACGACGCTTCAATGTAGAATTCTCATCACGCAAACGACGAGCCGAAATCAGCATACCAGGTTTAAGTGTTTCAGAATCACCAGCATCTTCTACTACTTTCATGTCAAGAACGCGGTCGTTTTCTTCACGGAACGTCCACTTATCAACAGGCTGCATTTCCAAGAAGTTAGTATCACCTGGATCCATAATCTCAACTTTTTGCATCATTTGGCGTACAATACACTCAATATGCTTATCGTTGATTTTTACCCCTTGTAGGCGATATACCTCTTGGATTTCGTTTACAAGGTACTCTTGTACAGCGGTTGGTCCTTTGATAGATAAGATATCACTTGGCGTAATTGCTCCGTCTGAGAGTGGTTCACCCGCTTTTACGTAGTCGCCATCTTGAACCAAAATGTGTTTTGACAACGGCACGAGGTACTTCTTACGGGTACCATCTTTTGACTCAATATTTATTTCTCGATTACCACGTTTAATAACACCATAGATAACAACCCCGTCAATTTCAGATACAACCGCAGGGTTAGATGGATTACGTGCTTCAAACAATTCTGTTACACGTGGCAAACCTCCCGTAATGTCGC
>JBDHXS010000595.1:0-4224 GCA_039810845.1 Runella sp.
GTCTTTTTCGACGAAACTCTCTTCTGTAAATGCTCCATAGAAATCAGAACGAAATTGGGGCGTTACCTGAATCGTATTAGGAGTAGGAGATTCACTTTCTTCGCGTCCATCCCGCAGTACACCTGTGAAAACATAAGGTGTACTGCGATCTAATACGCGAGTAGAAAGCCCATTGCGGAACATGTACATTTCGTTACCATTGAATACATCTCCTCCCTTACGGATGTCAAGCAATACCGAAAGCGACCAGTCTTTGTATCGAAACGAATTTTGGAAGCCAATCATAAAGTCAGGATTCCGGTCGCCAATAGGTAAGAATACTGGGTTGGAGATAGGAAGTCCAGTGCTTGGGCTGATAAGAATGTCCCCGCGTTTGTTGCGTAGATAGCTATACCCTGCCAAGGCTGTCGTTTTACCTTCCCCACGAGTAGTGACGTAACTTAAATTAGGATAAAACGAGATTTGATTAGGTGCCATTGCGCTGGCACGTACGTTACCGTATAGCCATGTATCAGAGTTATAATATTCGGCAACTTGACCTGGTAAACTGACTACCTCGTTTTGCAAACGCGTGAAGTTGATGTTCATATCCCACTGAGCATTTTTGGCTTTGATAGGGGAGAAGTTTAATTGCGCTTCTATACCGCTGTTGCCAATTTGACCCCCATTCAACAAACCGAAAATAAAGCCTGTTCCGTAGCTCAAACGCTGGACCGTAATTTGGTCAAAATTTTGTTTGTTAAAATACGTCACATCTAAGCCGATACGATTCTTGAAGAAGCGTAATTCTAAACCTGTTTCAAAGCTTTGGCCGCGTTCGGGGCGGAGGTTTTCGTTGCCACCATAGAAGTCATACAAAAAGCCACCTCCTGTGGTCGTTTGAGGTACTAAGCGCGGACGAGTTCGGTAAGGGGTAGCGTCGTTGCCTACTTCAGCATAGGCAGCACGAATTTTTCCATAACTCAACACTTGTTGATTGCCAAAAGAAGGAAGTTCGGTAAAGATAAAGCCCAAACTGACCGCAGGGTAGAAAAAGGAATTGTTTTGCACCGGAAGCGTAGAAGACCAGTCATTCCGCCCCTGTACTGTTAGATACAACATGTCTGCGTAGCTCAAGTTAAGTGAGCCTAATACACTCACCAAACGCCGCTGAACAAAAGTAGCTTTATTGCGTTGTGTCGTGACGAGCGTATTATTAATGCTATTGAAGTCAGGTAGATACAACTGCTCGCCATAAATCGCTGCGGTTTCGTAGCGGCGGTCATCTACGGTACTTCCTGCCATCAAAGAAGCCTTTAGCTTACCAAAGTCTTTTTTGGCTGTAGCCCGAAAATTACCATTGAGCAATTGGCTATTTTCAGTGGCATTGTCCACAAATCCTTTGGGAGTAATCCCTTGATTAGATTCGGGATGTTGAAAGCGATTATAGCGTGTAGAGAAAATATCAGCCCCCAGAATTCCCGCTAAGGTGAGCCAAGGAGTGACGTTATAATCCAACTGAACATTGGCTACGGTACGGTTAGTGCGATTGCCGTTGATGTTTTTATAAACATTAAAGAACGGATTATCCAAGTCGTTAGCATCTTCTCCGAAAGTACGGAAGCGACGACCGTCGGCAGTTAGGTATTGTTGAGCATCCAAATAAAAAGGAAAGGCCAACATCCCAATTAAAAACCCTTGCGCACTACGAAGCGGCTGAAAGTTGTTAGTTCCAATATAATTGAGCGAGGTCGTTGCTCTCAATTTCGTAGTAATTTGCGCTACGCCCGTCAAACGAATGTTGACTTGGTCCATTTTATTGGTAGGGACTACCCCTTTATCGGAAATATACGAGGTGGACAAGCGATAGGTCGCTTTGTCACTACCACCTTCTAACGTAATGTTGTGCGATTGCCTTAACCCTTGCTGGAAGAAATTACCTACATTGTCATATACTTTACCGCCCCCTTCACCTATCTGCTTTACATCGGCTCCGAAGTAAGAAAAGTTGTTAGGATTGTAAACACCGTTAAAACCCCGTCCGTATTGGGTTTGCCCTTCAGGAAAACGATATACATCACGAACACTCAGTGAGCCATTATACGTAATTCTTCCCCGACCTGCAGCTCCTTTTTTGGTAGTAATCACAATCGCACCATTAGCAGCTTCGATACCGTACAAAGCAGCCGCTTCTGGGCCTTTGAGTACTGTCACGGTCTCGATGTCGTTGGGGTTGATGTCGGCAGCGCGGTTTTGGTAGTCCATATCGCGGTTGGGGCGGTCAGAAACACGCGCACCTTGTCCAAACGTGTTGTTAGAAGTCGGTACGCTGTCAAGTACATAAAGCGGCTGGTTGCTATTCCAAATAGAACCCGCTCCACGTAGTTGAATAACTGCCGAACCACCCGCTGTACCGCTCGTAGGAGTCATTTGAAGACCCGCTACGCGGCCTTGTAAGCCCATCATAAAATTGTCGCGTTGTGAGTCCAGCAAGTCTTGGCCTTTCACTTCTTGCACGGCATAGCCCAGTGCCCGCTTTTCTTGCTTGACGCCGAGGGCTGTTACCACTACTTCGTTGAGGATGTTTTCGTCGTTATCAAGTAGGATATTGATAACGTTGGAACTACCTACTTTTACTTCTTGGCGTAAGTAGCCAATGTAGCTAAAAATTAAGGTAGCATTGTTGGGAACAGCAACTTTAAACTCGCCGTTACCATCGGTGGTAGTACCTTTCGAAGTACCTTTGACAACAATGCTTACGCCAGGGAGAATGCTGTTGTCGGCAGCACTGGTGACTTTGCCTGAAATAGTTCGTTCTTGGGCCAAAAGCGAGAAGCTTAGACTCCAACATACCAGTAAAATCAGACTTCGGTGTAGAAGTTTTTTCATTGTTTGGTTGACTTGGTTTTTGTTTGTTACTAAAAAATCATGGAAATATCTCAAAAAAAGCAAATTACTTTCTGATTTGCAATGATTTTAAAATAATAATTGCGTGAGTATGCGGTTTAAGGCTAAAAATCATGCGGATTTGTGCGGATTTGTCCCAGCCATGAGGTCATTACCATTTTTAAACGTAAATGTCTTACATTTGAATTTTCAAATTACTTATCTATTATGTCAGTTACCATAGCTCCCATCAAAGACAGTCTTCCTACTTTTTTAGGCTCTAAAGCCTATTCTAAAATCGTTTTATTGGTCGATACTCATACACGTAAATATTGCTACCCATCGGTAAAACCTTTTTTGCCTAAACATGAACTTATCGTAGTTCCTCCAGGAGAGCAACATAAGAATCTGACAACTTGTGAGCGGATATGGGGAGTGATGACCGATGCTCAATTGGACCGTCATGCCTTGATGCTGAATTTGGGTGGGGGAGTTATTGGCGATATGGGAGGTTTCTGCGCGGCTACGTATAAGCGTGGCATTGATTTTGCACAGATTCCTACCACATTACTCTCCCAAGTAGATGCCAGTGTGGGCGGGAAGTTGGGGATTGATTTTCAAGGTTTCAAAAACCACTTGGGCGTTTTTACCCAGCCAAAAAATGTTTTGATAGACGCATCCTTTTTACAAACCCTTCCGTATATAGAATTAAGGTCAGGTTTTGCCGAAATCATCAAACATTGTCTAATCGCTGATGCCACTAAATGGGAAGAAATTCGCAAAAAAGATTTGGAAATTCAAAGTTGGCCAGACTTAATTACCCATTCGGTTGAAATCAAGAAAAAAGTAGTAGCCGAAGACCCTACAGAACAAGGCTTACGTAAAATCCTGAATTTTGGGCATACGATTGGACATGCGGTAGAGACTTATTTTTTGAGCAAACCACCCAAGCAGCGGTTATTGCACGGTGAAGCGATTGCAGCGGGGATGATTATGGAAACTTACCTGGCCTATCGCAAAAAAATGGTGGATTTGCAAACATTAGAGCAGGTAGAGGAGTTTATATTTTCAGTCTTTGGAAAAGTACCATTGACAATAGCTGATGTTCCGACAATCATTGCTTTGGCACAACAAGACAAAAAAAATCGGGGAGGTGAGTTGCGTTTTTCATTACTGGATAAGATAGGAAGTTGTGCTTTTGACTTGAAAGTAACACCCACTGAGATTCAGCAAGCAGTAGCCTATTATGTAGGATAATTTTGATTTTTTAAGTTTTGCGATAAAAAATCTTGCTTTTGTAGAAAATTTCGTATTTTTATTCAAATATTTCTCTATAACACCAAAACGAGTATCTGTCTA
>JBDHXS010000596.1:0-4222 GCA_039810845.1 Runella sp.
TAAAATCATTGTGGATAGCTTCATCGGCTCCTACCAAATGGCTAAAAATAGTGGCAACTTCCAGCGTAGAATTCTGTTTTAGGAGTTGTATAAGCACAGGAAGGTCGGCTTCGGTAAAGCCTAAACGGTGCATTCCTGTATCAAGTTTGATATGGATTTTGTGGCAAGGTTTGCTTTCAGCTTCTGCTATAAAGTCAAGCCATTCTTCCAAGATTTTGTGGCTGTAAATCTCAGGCTCTAATTGATATTCAACGAGTTTGTCGAAAGTAGAAGGGGAGGGGTTCATCACCATGATAGGCAGCTCAATCCCATTTTGACGCAGTACTACACCTTCGTCGGCATAGGCCACAGCCAAATAGTCCACCCGATGAAACTGCAACAATTGTGCTACTTCCGCACTGCCACTCCCGTATGCAAATGCCTTCACCATCACCATGATGCGTGTATCGTTTCCGACGCGGTTTCGGTAAAAGTTGAGGTTGTGCGTAAGCGCATCCAAGTTGATTTCGAGTACCGTGCCATGAACTCGCTGCTGCAAACGGTGTACAATCCGCTCAAACTGAAACGTCCGTGCGCCTTTGATGAGGATAAGCGCGTCCTGAAACCAATCGAGCGATAGTTTTGCTAAAAACTCCGCCGTAGTGCCAAAATACTGGGCTTTGACGCTGATTAAGTGCGCATTACGGGTAAAAGCTTCCCCAATGGCAATTAGTTTTTGGACACCTTTTTGTTGCAAAAGTGTGTTGATTTGGGTATAAAGCTCATCCTCTTTTTGTCCCGTTTGGAGCAAATCGGAAAGAAGAGCGATTTTTTGCGAACGCTGTTCTTGTTGACTCAAAAAATTGAGCGCAATCGTCAACCCTACCAAATCATTGTTGTAAGTGTCATCAATGATATAGCATTTGTTGACGCCCTCTTTTAGCTCAAGCCGCATTGAAATGGGACGCAAGCGCGACACCCGCTGCCTGATTTCGGCGGAGGGGATGTCCATACTCAACAGTAGAATGAGGCAATGAATGACATTTTCGACTGAAGCTTCGTCAGTAAAAGGCACTGAAAATAACTGATTATCATAGCGTTCGAGGGCAGATTTCATCACAATGTACGTTTGTGTCTCGTCTTTGTGCCATTCTACTTGCACGGTACAGGTGTTGGTTGTTCCCCAACTTATCAATTCACAACTGGGATTGACAGGTTGTAAAATCAGCCGAATTTCTTCATTGATGTCGGAATAGTCAGCGCGATAGATGAGTTGTTTAGACTGCGTAAAAAGCCGCAGCTTTTCCGTAACTTTTTGCTTCCGACTTCTAAAACCTTCATCGTGGGCGGAGCCAATGTTGGTAAAAATCCCTATCGTGGGCTGAATGATTTCTTGCAAGGCTTTCATTTCGTGTGGTTGTGAAATACCCGCTTCAAAAATCCCAAGGGTGTGCGTGTCGTTGAGTTGCCATACTGATAGCGGTACCCCAATTTGTGAATTGTAGCTTTTGGGACTTTTGGCAATCCGAAAATCAGGACTCAACAGTTGTCCCAACCATTCTTTAAGGATGGTTTTACCATTGCTGCCCGTAATGCCAATCACGGGAATATCGAATTGTGAGCGGTGGCGTTTGGCTACTTCTTGCAATGCTTTGAGGCTACTTTCTACTTCCCAAATTTGGACATTTTCAAAACCTTCCAAAGTATCTATTAGCTTGTCAGTGAGTGCTTTGTGCTCAACTACAAACTGACGAACTCCTTTTTGATACAAATCGGAAAGAAACTGATGCCCATCGTGATGCTCGCCTTTGATGGCAAAAAAAAGGGTTTGCTGCGGAAAAATTAATTGTCTGCTGTCCGTAAGAAGGTAGGCAGCAGTAGTGTCTATTGGCGTATGAAGAAAGCAGGTGGTTGTCATTGAGATTGAATAATTTCTGCCAAAATTAATGTTTCTCAACGAAGTTTTATGCTGAAATGCCATTCCGATACTTTTTAACTATCTTTCGCACAAATTACACTTTACCCCATGTCGCCCGAAATCTATTTGTCTTCTAAGGATGCCACACTGGCGTCTATTATTGAAAATACACCCACTTTTAAGAAAACCGATTGGAATGGGGATGTGTATTTGGCACTTTTGGAGAGCATTGTATCGCAGCAAATTTCTGTGAAAGCAGCCGATTCGATTTTTGCCCGTTTCCGAGCTCTTTTTCCCAGTGACTATCCGCATCCTGAATTGTTGCTTACCCAAACCGATGAACAGTTGCGGAGTGCGGGATTGTCGTTTCAAAAAATTAACTACCTCCGTAATGTCGCTGCTTTTGCGTTGGAAAAAGGCATTGATTTTGTTTATCTTGATACGCTTACAGATGATGAAATTGTGGATTATTTGATAACAATTAAGGGTGTAGGACGTTGGACAGTGGAAATGCTGCTGATGTTTGTCATGGATCGTGCTGATGTGTTTCCTGTAGATGATTTGGTGATTCGGCAAAAGATGGTAAAGGCGTATAATTTGACCGAGACGGGACGACCGCTGTACAAAAAACTCCATGCAATTGCCGAAAATTGGCGGCCTTATCGGACAATAGCGTGCCGTTATTTGTGGCGTTGGAAACCCGAAAATTAATTTTGGAGTGAATTTTGAGGGGAAGAAACCGATAAAAAATCGTTATTTTGCAATCAAATGACTTTTTATGGATCGCAAAATCCTAACCAGTAGGCAGTATTTTAAATTACTTTCGCTCATTTATGGGGTGATGTTGTTAGCGCAAGTAGGAACTGGAGCGGTGCTCTTTTTTCTACGTAGTACTCAAGGCGATGTCATGCATGATGATGCTCAACTGGCTCAAATTTTTCAATATTTAGTCCCTGCTGTTGCTTTGACAATGCCTCTGATTGGATGGATATTGTCTAAAAAAGCCTTGAAAAACATTGCCCCAAGTGACCCTCTGTCGGATAAACTTCGTAAGTACCAAGGCAATCTATTGTTGAAATACGCTTTTTTTGAAGGACCTACCTTATTGGCATTGGTAGCTTATTTTTTGACGGGAGAAAAACTGATTTTAGGCGTTGCCGTAGGATTAGTTTTGTGGTTTCTAACGCAAGCGCCGTCTAAAAATCGACTTTTTGATGAATTACCACTCTTACCTTTAGAAGAATCTAAGCTTAATAATCCAGAAGCTGAAGTGGCCGAAATGCCCGTCAGAGCCTAATTGTTTTGTGATTAATTTTGCTACTGTATGGCGCGTCGCGTAATTGCTAATTCTATCCATCGAAAACAGCCACTTCCCCGCTTAGGTTGGATCATTATTGTAGTAGCTACCTTGTTGCTGGGTGCTGGTATTTGGTACTACAATCGTCTTAATACCAACAATTGGCGGCACGTATCGAAGATTGGGATTCGGCTTCCTATGAAGTATCAAATTCACGGAATAGATGTATCGAAACACAATGGACGCATCAACTGGCCACAACTGAGAGCCATGCGATTTGAGGAGTTGCGCTTGCAATTTGCGTTTATAAAAGCTACAGAAGGAACTTCTCTTCAGGACAAAGATTTTAAAACAAATTGGCAACAAGCCGATGCAGTAGGGTTATATCGAGGGGCTTACCATTTTTACATTCCTTGGAAATCAGCAGCACCACAGTTTGAAAATTTCAAACAGCTCGTAAAACTCAAAAGAGGTGATTTGCCACCTGTGCTGGATTTTGAAATTGGGACAAATGCTTTCTCGCGTGAGCAAATCATCCAAAACCTTCGTACTTGGCTTGTTTTGGCCGAGAATCATTACAAAGTGCGACCTATTATCTATACCAATGCCGATTTTTATCGCCGTTATATCAAAGACAATTTGGACGAATATCCGCTTTGGATAGCCGATTATTCGGGGTGGACGCTAAACCGATACGACGATACGATAATTCACTTCTGGCAACATTCCAAAAGTGGCTACGTTGAAGGAATTCGAGGAGCTGTGGACTACAATGTATTTTTGGGGGAAGCGGAGGAGTTAAAAGGGATGTGCGTAAAGTAAATTCTTAATCAACCCGCCAAGGTGGATTTTTGCGGTTTTGTCCTCCGTAAAAAAGTATGAGTTGGTTATGGTCGGGATCTTTGAGCCTTGCTTCTTTCCACAGCCAAGTTTTATCGTTGGGCAATTCTTCAAAATCAATTCCTTTTTCTACTAATTTCTGCACGTATTCATCTAAATTTTC
The DNA here is from genome assembly GCA_039810845.1 of Runella sp. Taxonomy (GTDB): domain Bacteria; phylum Bacteroidota; class Bacteroidia; order Cytophagales; family Spirosomataceae; genus Runella. Next base: position 4,198 of record JBDHXS010000596.1, read on the forward strand.
GCATTCAAAATATACCCAAACGCCC
>JBDHXS010000597.1:0-4210 GCA_039810845.1 Runella sp.
TGAAAAAGGAAAAGTTTTTACTTTTAAAGACTTAAAAAACAATGGAAATTATGTTTGGCAACCAGCGTCAGTGCGAGATACTATTGGGCGGGTAGGAGGTACCTATACACTTAGCATTAAGTTAGGAACAGAGGAGTACACGGCTGTCAGTAAGTTAAACCGTGTTCCTAAGATTGATTCAATCACATACTTTTTTGATAAACTTCCAGTAGCTCGTCCCGACGGCGGCCTACAAGAAGGGTATAGTGCAGAGTTCTTTGCCCGTGATCCTACGGGGCCAGGTGATTGTTATTGGATAAAAAGCTATAAAAATGGCAAATACTTCGATAAAGCAGCAAATATAACGATTGCTTACGACGCTGGATTTAGCCCTGGAGGCAATAGTGATGGGCTGAATTTTATTTTACCTATTCGCCGTTCAATTTCCCCTGATTTTTATCAAGAAAAGGATACTGTTAAAGTCGAAATTTATAGTATTCCGTTGGAAGGGTTTTACTTTCTGAACCAAGTTCGTACTGAATCAGCTAATCAAGGGCTATTTGCTACTGCTCCATCCAATATTTACACTAACGTAAAAAACATAAATGCTAATGGGAGAAAAGCATTGGGCTTTTTTGGAGCAGCGGCTATAAGTACCTACTCAGATATAATTGACGCAAAAAAAGCAAAGCCTAAAAACGATTAGATAATTTCCCCTTCCGACAATCGCAAAGTTTGGGTCACACAACTCGGAATTTCATAAGCATAATGCGAAACATAAATAAGCGTTTGCTCAGACGAGTCGCAAACGGCATTGACCACCTCTTTGAAATGTTCGACAGCAGCAAAGTCCAGCCCTTGGCAAGGCTCATCCAGAATCAACAAGGGCGGATGTTTGACCAACGCTCTCGCCAATAAAACAAGGCGCTGTTGTCCTTTAGAGAGGTTTTTGAAAAGTTTATCCTGCAATGAATCCACGTTGAGCCACTGAGCTACAGCGTGGGTTTGTTGTATTTGTTCATCGGTAAGTTTTCTAAAATACACGCCTGTGGCATCAAAAAAACCTGATGCAATGGTTTTGAAGACAGTCGTTTCTTGAGGAAAATACAAATGTAATTCGGGCGAAACGTGTCCAATTTTATTTTTAACATCCCACATCGAAGGCCCACCACGTTTTAGGTCAAAAAGATCGTAATCATTGGCAAAACGTTGCGGATTGTCGGCAGTTAAAATACTCAATAATGTTGATTTTCCTGAGCCATTGGGGCCAATGAGTGCCCATTTTTCCCCCTTTTTAATTTGCCAACTAACATTGTTAAGCACTTTTTTGCTACTATATGTCACGTTGATATGGCGAAGGTTTACAGCAAGTTCAAAATTGTAGGTTGGCGAAATAGGAACTATCTCCCGAGGCTGAAAAGCTGCTTTATTCGTTTCAATAAGTGAATCTTCGTCTGCCAAAATTTTACCTTCTTTGAGTTTTAATACATTCGTAACACTTTTTGGAATCTCAGCCGATGACGTCACCAAAACAATAGTGACACCTGTTTCTTTGAGTTTTGCCAAAGCCTCGCGCAATACTTCGCGAGAATGAACATCGAGTCCAGCAAAAGGGTTGTCTAAAAGTAATAATTGCGGCTTTTTGAGTAACGAACGTGCTAAGAGCATCCGCCGAGTTTCACCATTGGACAATGTTACAAAAGGGCGGTCGAGAAGATGGTCAATCGAAAGCAGGCGACAGGTAGCAAGCAAGTCGGCTTCACTAATGGTATTGGGCGGAAGCGTAACGGAATGATTATCAACCGTACCCACAGGTTTGAGTTGATTGGTCAATACTTCTCTAACCGAAGGAGCAATTTCGGCTTCAAAACTGTGAAAACGTTGTTGGTAATATTGAGCGGCTGATTTAACAATACGGTTGAAAGAATAGTCGGAAGGTACTAATTCAGCTACTTTTGAAAGTAAAACGTCGCCGTAATTATGTGTGAGTTTTCCTCGCCACACAGGCCATTTTCCTGCCAACACTTCCAATAAAGTGGATTTTCCACTACCGTTTTCGCCCACAATAGCCCATTGCTCGCCTGTCTGGATTTGAAGATTTATATCAGATAATACAATCGTATCGTAGCGTCGAATAAAGGCGTTTTGGAGGGAAAGCATATAATGACAAATAGTTGGCGTTAAAATTAGGGCAAATAGTTGATTTCGTCCTATTGAAACGAGGAAGAAATAGCTATTTTTACTGCAAACTATTCTGCACGCAGACGAAAACATCTACCCAAAAACCATGGAATCTTTATTCGTAACTGAGCGCATCAAAACATTACTGCCTCAAATTCAGGATTTTATTGAAGCAGAACTGCATCCGCTCGAAACGCCCGAATACCTGGCACACGATTTTTCTCACGTAGAGCCTATTTTACAGCAAAAACGGCAGTTGGTCAAAAAAGCAGGTTTGTGGGGTTTGCATCTACCCGAAGAAGACGGTGGATTGAACCTAACCCTCTGTGAATTTGGGCAAATCAGCGAAGTCCTGGCAAGTTCACCTTTTGGGCATTTTGTGTTTAATACCCAAGCTCCTGACATTGGTAATACCGAGCTGATGCACAAATACGCACCTAAGCACCTCAAAGATCGCTATTTAAAGCCGCTGATGAATGGCGAAATTCGGAGTTGTTTCAGCATGACCGAGCCTGAATTTGCGGGCTCTAATCCCACTCGAATGGGAACGATGGCAGTAAAAGACGGTGACGATTATGTGATTAATGGGCATAAATGGTTTACCAGCAGTGCCGATGGAGCCGCTTTTGCGGTCGTAATGGCCGTTACCAACCCCGATGCGGCGCCGCACAAACGCGCAAGTCAGATTCTCGTGCCAATGGATACACCTGGTGTAACATTGGTCCGTAATATCCCTATCATGGGGCACGCCGGTGACAGTTGGGCGAGCCATGCCGAAATGCGTTATGAAAACGTGCGCGTGCCTCAAACCAATTTAATTGGTGCAGAAGGAGCCGGTTTTTTGTTGGCGCAGGAGCGTTTGGGACCGGGAAGGATTCACCACTGCATGCGTTTTATCGGCATTGCCGAGCGAAGCTTTGATTTGATGTGTCGCTACGCCGCAAGTCGGGAAATGGAAGAAGGAGTGATGTTGGGCGAAAAGCAATTTATTCAGGGATTTATTGCCGAAAGCAGAGCGGAGATTGATGCTGCCCGGTTGTTGGTGTTACGTACGGCCAAACACATTGACGAGCAAGGCGCAGCTGCGGTACGTGACGAGATTTCAATGATTAAGTTTTTTACGGCCAACATGATGTTGCGCGTTATTGACCGTTCTATTCAAACCCACGGTGCCTTAGGCATGACCAACGATATTCTGCTTTCGTATTGGTATGCCCACGAACGTGCCGCCCGTATCTACGACGGTGCCGACGAAGTACACAAAACAGCACTGGCGCGGGGGATTTTGAAAGGATATGGATTGAATACGAAGAAAAAATAATCGTTTATTGCTTTCTTGCAAAATGATACAGTTATTAGCAAAGGTAGGCATCAACGGTTTTTTCTTCTGTTTGATAGGTATGATTGTGTTGGCCTATTTTTTTCCTTCTTTCGGAACGGAGCAAAGCATCCTTCATTTACCCCAAATAGCTGAATACGGCGTATCGTTTATTTTCTTCTTCTACGGTCTTAAACTCAATCCCGAAAAATTGAAGGCGGGATTGAGCAATTGGCGCTTACATTTAGTAATTCAGCTCACTACGTTTGTCCTTTTTCCGCTTATCATACTCGCAATCGGTTATCTGTTTCCTGTCGATACCTCTTCTCTGCTTTGGGTGGGCGTGTTTTATTTGGCGGCGCTGCCTTCTACAGTTTCGTCTTCCGTTGTCATGGTGGCGATTGCGGGAGGCAATCTTCCGGCGGCTATTTTCAATGCCAGTATATCGAGTATTATCGGTATTTTTATCACTCCGATTTGGATGAGCGGGCTACTGAAACAACAGGACGTCAACTTTGACGTGAGTAATGTCATTATTCGTTTGAGTTTGGAAGTTTTGTTGCCTGTTGTTTTGGGGTATTTTCTACATCAAAAATTGGGAAAATGGGTCGAACGCTACAACAGCACCTTGCGAATATTTGACCAATGTGTGATTTTGTTGATTGTATATACTTCGATTTGCGAATCTTTTGCGGGTAATATGTTTAGTGGCCACTCTGCCGCCGAAATCAT
>JBDHXS010000598.1:0-4205 GCA_039810845.1 Runella sp.
AAGAGACGTTTTTACAACCCGTACACGCAAGACATTCATTTAGATACAAGGAGATTATATGGGGAGCCAAATTTACTCCTATGTTTAATAGTGTGAAGACCGAAGACATAGTAAGAGTTGATGTACAAAAAGTACACGAATACGAGATGATGCCCTTAAACTGACATGACTGAACTACGTCAAAAGAAACCGAAAGAAACCAATAGCGGAGCTGCGAATTTTGCGAAATACTCAGGTCTCGCGTTTCAGATGTTGGGAACCATTGGACTGGGCGTATATGGCGGACTCAAATTGGACGAGTGGCAGCAGAATAAATTCCCGCTCTGGACACTTGTGTTGTCATTGGGTTCGGTAGCAGGGTCTTTGTATTTATTGATCAAACAGGTCAAAAGCGAATAATAAAAAAATGGTACGAACAATTATTTTTACAGGTGCAACTGGAATTGTATTTTTTACAGCCGAATATTATAGTTTTCTTGGTTCATTGCCTACTGAGAAGTGGTATATGCTTGCCTTTTTTTTTACGATTTCAATGCTTCAACACAGAGTTATGTCCTTTGGTTTTCAGGACAATAGAGAGCGATTCGTCCAGTTTTATTTAGTCACGGTAGTTCTCCGCCTGATTCTCTGCCTCTTATTTGTAGGAGCATTCCTGTACTATAAGGTAAGTCACCCTATGGAGTTCATCGTTACCTTTTTTGTATTATATTTATTTTATACTTTTTTTGAAGTCTTAGGATTGTATCGTAACTTGCGCCGCGATTTGAAACCGTAGAGCAATAATGAAAAATATTTCGATTCGTTTATTTGTACTATTCCTATTTTTGTCGGCCTTAGTTATTCCTTCCGTTCGGGCCGAAGAACCTCATAAGCACGGAGAAGAAGAAAAGTTTAACGCGGGTGAGATGATCATGCACCACGTAGCCGATGAGCATCAGTGGCACTTCGCAACCATCGGGCATACGCATGTTACACTTCCGTTACCTATCATTATTTACGATACCAATAAGGGATTAAAGATTTTTTCTTCAAGCCATTTTTACCATAGTGAAGACGGTACTCATGAAGGCTATAAAATAGAACACGAACACATCACTGCTTTGGATGGTGCCAAAATATATGACTTTTCTATTACGAAGAACGTCGCTTCTTTGATTATCAGTTTTGTACTTTTGCTAACGATTTTCTTTACCGTTGCCAAATCTTACAAAGAGCGCTCAGGAAAATCTCCCAAAGGACTACAATCTGCTTTGGAGCCCATCATTATATTTATTCGTGACGAAGTAGCCAAAAACAACATCGGCGAGAAGCACTACCGCCGTTTTGTTCCTTATTTGTTGACCCTGTTTTTCTTTATCTGGATCAATAACCTTTTGGGATTGGTTCCAGGTGGGGCTAACTTAACAGGGAATATTGCTGTGACAATGACCTTGGCATTGATTACCTTCTTTGTGGTTAACTTTAATGGCAAAGGAACCTATTGGGGACATATTTTTGCGATGCCTGGTGTACCTAAATGGTTATTGATTATCATGACACCAGTCGAAATCGTAGGTGTATTCATGAAGCCTTTTTCACTTATGGTCCGGTTGTTTGCCAATATCACCGCAGGTCACATCATATTGTTGAGCTTTTTGAGCATGATTTTCATCTTCGAGAGCTTAGCAGTGAGTCCAGCAGTGGCTATTTTCTCTACTTTCATCAACTTGATTGAGTTGTTGGTAGCAGCTTTGCAAGCATACATTTTTACCGTACTTACTGCTTCTTACATAGGCGCAGCCGTAGAAGAGCATCATCATTAATTTTGTAAATTTCATTTTTTCATACATAATCAATTACAATCATGTTTAACGTATTGCTTCAAGAAGCCGCTACAAGTGGCGCATCAATCGGTTATATGGGCGCTGCTATCGGTGCAGGTTTGGCTGCTATCGGTGCAGGCTTGGGTATTGGTCGTATCGGTGGTTCAGCGATGGAAGGTATCGCTCGTCAACCAGAAGCTTCTGGAAAAATTCAAGGTGCGATGTTGATCGTTGCGGCTTTCGTTGAGGCCGTTGCTCTCTTCGGTGCCGTTATCGCTTTGTTAGTAGTTTTGTTGAAGTAATTTCACTCACTACCCTAATGGCAGTAGCTAATTGTTGTTTGCATTAGGCATCAGCGCGTTTGGCTTCTGCCCAAAATCATTACATTCTCCGGCAACTAACAGTAGGTTGGTAGCCGGAGAATGATTAGTAAATAGAAACTCAAAAGCTATTTCAATACTATGGAATTAGTAACCCCCCAACTTGGCCTTATATTTTGGCAGTTAGTATTTTTTGGGATTTTGTTCTTTTTGTTGGCGAAATTTGCCTGGAAACCTATTTTAGGCAGCCTAAGCGAACGTGAACACCAAATTCAAAGTGCATTGGATTTGGCGGAAAAAACCCGTGCAGATATGGCAAAAATGCAGTCTGACAATCAAAAATTACTTGCCGAAGCTCGTTCTGAACGCGACAGCATTTTAAAAGCGGCCAAAGAATCAGCTGATCGTATTATTGCCGAGTCGAAAGACAAAGCAACTATGGAAGGCAAGCGTATTATCGAAGATGCACGTGAAGCAATCAATAATGAACGCGTTGCACTTGTGGCTCAAATGAGAAAAGAAATGGTGACCATCTCGCTCGACATCGCTGAGAAAGTATTACGCAAAGAATTGAGCGACAAAACTTCACAAGAAAAGTTAGTCGCAGATTTAGCGAAAGAAGCAAGACTTAACTAAGTGTCGAATTCAGAGCGGTCCGCCGCTGCGGTGCAGGATGTCGAAGTCAAGTTATTCGACATCCTGCACTATACACTCAAAACTAAAAAAAATGTCTGAATCTACTGTAGCTTTACGATATGCTAAGTCATTGATTGATTTGGCACAAGAACAAAAAGTCGTTGAAACTGTCTATCAGGACATGGTGTTTTTCAAGAAAGTTGCTGATGAAAACCGTGGTTTGATGTTGGCATTGAAAAGCCCTGTTGTTCGTCACGATAAGAAACTTGCTATTTTGGAAGGTGTGTTTAAAGAAAGAGTAAGCCCTGTTTCATACACTATTTTCAAGATTATTACCCAAAAAAATCGCGAATCTATTATCAATAGCATCGCAGATGAGTTTATTAAGCTGTACGATAATTACAAAGGAATTGTAAAAGCACACATTACGTCTTCAATGCCACTCACGGCTGAATTGCGTAAGCAATTCATACAAATTGTGGCTGATGCTACTGGAAAAACAGTAGAGTTAGAGGAGAAAGTAGACACCAAACTCATTGGTGGCTATATTTTGCGGGTGGGTGATCGCCAGATAGATTCTTCCATTAAGAAACAATTGAACGACTTGAAATTGACGTTGCTCAACTAAGATATTTTTTATCTGCTTAGAGTGACAGAAGCCCTTACTGCTTTGCGGTAAGGGCTTTTTTTACTCCTGCCCCCTCTTACATGGGAGCTTTGTGGGGAAGGAGGAAATGAAATATGGACTATAATGCGTCGTAAATCGCTTCTATAGCCTCAGCCAGTGCTTCGTCTTTTGCGGTCACTGTATTTCCAACATCGTGTGTACAGAGTTCAAAACGTACTTTGTTATATACGTTTGACCACCAAGGATGGTGATTCATTTCTTCTGCTACTTCTGCCACTTGAGCCATGAAAGCAAATGCTTCCCTGAAGTTTTCAAATTCGTATTCGCGAACGAGTCTATTGTTTTGTTCTATCCACATAAGCTGTCAGTTTTTGTCCATTTTTATTTATGCTTCCATCGCATCATAAACCACTACTTTACTCCATAAGTGAGAATAATTTTTGATGAATTCTTGATGGATAGGGTGATCTTGATATACTTTTTGCCCTGCAGTATCATCAAAAAACATCAATTCTGATACATCCCAGCTCGTATCCACCACATCTCTTTTTTCGGTACTTGCCAGTGTACCTACGTGAAGCTTGCGAATGGTTTCTATTTTAGACAGGGTTTTAACACCTTCAACTAATTTATCTCTGTCGGCCACCGAGCCCGGATTTTTTAACCAGAAAAAAACGTGATGGACTAATTGTTTCTTTTCTGGTGCAGTCATAGCTAAGCTCACTGTTCCTGTACCGATAGCGCCAGCAGCGGTCAGGAAATTTCGTCTATTAGATTTTTTCATAATTAAAGTTATAAAATCTTGATAATGAGTTTTTT
>JBDHXS010000599.1:0-4201 GCA_039810845.1 Runella sp.
AATCAACTTCATATTAATCAGTTTATAGACTCTTTCTATCAAGCGTCTAATAACACAAACAATTACTTTAGTTTTGATACTTTTAGAATATTAAAAGAATCAATTGAAAAAACTTGCCGATCGGTTCACCATTATCTTCAAATTCACAAGCAGTAAATCAACCAAACCAGAAAGCAACCAAAAAAAAGTTTTTCATTAGAGTAAAGAGATTTAGGATGTTTACCCTTAAAATTAATTTTCAGAATAAACAACACCTAAAATCGAGCGTTACAAAAGCGTTACAAGGCGAAAAAAACATAAAAAAGCCCTGAAATCTTTGTTTTAGGGCTTGGCTGGCTTAAATCTCCGCAATTATTTGTTCTAAATTGGCCTCTTCTGGTAGTGATAATTTTCGCCTTATTCTCAATCTATATTGTCGAATCGCTCCCATACCTACGCCGAGCATGGCGGCCATTTCGCGGTTAGAATAACTCAATCGACTCAGAGCAATGAAGCGGATTTCGGCAGGGCTGAGGTCAGAAAATTTGGTTCTTAATCTTTCAAAGAAGTTAGGGTGAACTTTCTCAAAGAGTTGGACAAAGGTCGTCCAGTCGTGGTCAGTGAGAATGACTGAGTTTCGTATTTCGCTCAGCAATTGCTGCTTCGTAGGTGTTGTAGGGCTATTGTGCAGGGAGTCCCACTCGTTGGCCAATTGCTCTATCCACAAACTTTTGCGATGGGCATCTTGCCTAAATTGCTCCAATTGAGTACGAGCAGTCTGTAACTCCGTGGTAGTCAGTTGTTTTTCGGCAAGAAGCTGCTCTTGCCGATGGCGATATAGAAGCCGCTGGCGATTATAAAGTAAATAAGCTATTAAAACAGTCAGTACAGATAAAACAATCAGGCCATTGCGTATTAATATTTGCCTTTCTTGTTCTTTTTGTAGCGAGAGTTCCTGTGTTAGATGACGTTCCTGCTCAACCGCAATTTCGGCTCGGTGTTTGAGGGTCACATCAATTTGTTGTTTCCACAGGGCATCAGCAACCGCGGTTGAGTCAGTATAAAGAAGCGACAGTTTGTATTGCCCCAAAGCGCGGTAGCTGTCAGCCATCACTTTGTAAGACTCGCCTTGATATTTCTTTTTTTCGTAAGATGATTCGCTGATTTGTTGAGTTGCCAGCAGGGCCTGTTGGGCAAAAGAAGCAGCCTGCTTGAGTTGCTTTCGCTCTAAATAGAGCAGGGCCAATTGGGTACTAAACCGTGATACGTTATCCCAATATTTTGCCTGTCGGGTTAGGTATATTCCTTTTTGTAGGCACGCAATCGCTTTCTCATAGTCTTTTTGTTGAGAATAAATCAGCCCTATATTACCATTGAAAATTCCATTCCAACCTACTTGTTTTGAAACTGGAAATTTAGAAGGAACATAGCGCAGGCCCGATTCAAAACTTTTTTTTGCCAAGTCGTATTGGTTTAAGTTTAGGTAAGCCATTCCCATCATACAAGCATTAAAAATATGCGTATCTTTCACCTTTGTGTCTTTTACTCGGGTCAGAATTTGACCGTATTTAATGGCATTTTCATAGTCGAAAAAATCATAATGAGCTCTGGCCGTAAAATAAATGGCATAGGTATGCCCAGGGTAAGAGATTTCATCCAAGTCTTTTATTAAGTCAACCATTTTCAAAAGATTACGAAAAGCAGTTCCGTACTTACGCTGTTTATAGTAGTAATATAAACCCAAAATATGATGTGCTTTTGCCCTCATAAATGGATTCTGTAACCTTTCAGCCTCTTTTAAAACACTTAATACTTCTCCTTCAAACAGTTCTGGTTTTTCTGGTTCTTTGGTAATCATGCAGACTCTCAACAGAAGCTGATCTTCTGCAGTCCCTTCCTTTTCAAAGTACTGTTTAAGATTGTTTACCAAAAGGTTTGCCTGCTTCCTGCCTATTTTTATGGCTTCACCGTGTAGTCGATTAATGACTGCAAAACGTTCTTGGTAAGTTAGTTTCAAAAGCGAATCAGGAGAAACCTGGGCTGCTGCATCTGGCAAAAACAGAAAGGAGAGGATGATAAAAAGAAATAGGCGAATGCTTTTTGTTGGCTGCATCACAATTGAAGGCGCGATTTCGATTTAGTTTCTCATAAAATAAGTAAAAAAGGGTTCATTTCCTGAAATGCTTGTCTTTGCTTACTACACTGCCAGAATCCATTTCAGAATACCCTCTTTCAAGGCATAAGTGGAACACCGAATCTGACTGATATTCAAGCTTTTGATTACATGAGCAATCAGCACTACACCTGGTACAATCATATCTACTCGAAGCTCAATCATGCCTGGGATAGCCATGCGTTCGTCGTGGTTGAGGGTCGTTAGCAGTTCATAAGCACGATAAAACTCTCCTAAAGGCAGTTCAAATTCGGTTTGTTGAGGGTCGGGTAAATGATTGAGTCGGTGCATAAAATCCATATCCACCAAGGTATCAAACGAACCCGACGAACCCACAAGCGTTTGAGGCGCGTATTGATGGGCCGCATTGACCAAGGACAAAAGCTGTTCTTGAAAATAATTGTTTATGCGCTGAATAGCCGAAGGCGAAATAGGATCAGAATGAACAAATTTTTCGAGTAACCTTTGGCCACCTATTTCAAAACTTTGTTTCCAGAAAACACGAGAAGCGTTGCAAATAATAAACTCTACACTCCCACCACCAATGTCCATGATAAGCGAAGGCGAAGTTCCTAAATCCAGCGCTTGATTGACCCCTTCATAAATTAACTCTGCTTCACGCTCGCCCGAAATTACTTCTATCACGATTCCCGTTTCGTATTCTACTGTTTTACAAAACTCCGAACTATTCGTCGCGTTCCGAATAGCGCTTGTACCAAGGGCTTTGACATTTGTTAGAGCAACGTCATGTGTTTCCATTTGCTGCCTAAAAAAACGCAATACAGTCAGCGCACGTTCAGTAGCTTCATCCGTGATAACACCTTGATTGATACCTGCTTTGGCAATTTTAGTGGGAATTTGCTCTTTCAGTAATGTTTGTATTGTGTCACCTTGTTTTTCTATGATTAATAAATGAAAGGTATTGCTTCCAAGGTCAATGATGGCGTATCTACTATTTATTGGCTTTTGCATGAAAAGAAGAAATGAATAAGCTGAAAGAAAAGTGCAAATAAAGTTGATTTTTTAAAAGCAGACCGTTATTTTTGCAGTCCGTTTTGTAAAAGAGATAAAAACACTAAAAAAATATGCTGCTCATCCAGATCAAAGAAAACGAATCAATTGACAAGGCGCTAAAGCGTTTCAAGAAAAAATTTGAAAAAACCGGAGTTTTGAAAGAATTACGTTCACGTTCGGCTTTTGAGAAAAAATCAGTGAAACGTCGTCAGCAAGTGATTCATGCATCTTACGTACAGAAGATGCGCGAAAACGAAGTAATTTAAGGCGACTGGCCTTTCAATATATATTTTAAGGCACTGCGATTCGTCGTAGTGCCTTTTTCTGCTTCTAAACAATAGCTTGCCGAAAAGGCTTTACATCAATCTTCTCCCATACCTGCCCTGTGACATAAGGGTCGTTTTGAAGCCATTGGCTCATTTGGCGTTCGTCTTCAAAGTCCACGACCATCATAGAGCCAATCATCTTTCCTTCAGGGCTTAGCAGTGCGCCTCCCATCACAAAGTTGCCGTTGGCTTTTAGTACTTTGGCTCCTTCTAAATGGTTGGCACGAATCGACATCCTACGTTCCAATGCTTCAGCATCAGTATAATCGTAAGCATGAATTACAAATAGCATAAGTCAAGTGTAAGTAATGGTTTTAAAGTAATATAAAATTGTGAAGGGGGAAATTAGTAATTGAGTTACCTTTCTTCTATGTATGAAATAAAAGGCCAGAAAATAAGGTTTTACCCATTATTTTCTGGCCTTTCAAGAGAAGTTTGTATTTTATTTTGCTTCTTCTGAGGGTTCTTGCACTTTGGCTGAACCGTTGGTATTATTCATAAATTCCTGATAAACGGTTTCTCTCTCAAAAGGACGTTTGCCAATCAGTCGCTCCAAATCACTTTGGAAAAGAATTTCTTTCTCCAATAATTCTTTAGCAATTACCTCCAAATCTTCACGATGTTGTGTCAATAATTCTGTACAACGAACATAAGCCTGCTCAATAATTTTGCGAACCTCTTCGTCAATCATTCGAGCGGTTTCTTCTGA
>JBDHXS010000600.1:0-4198 GCA_039810845.1 Runella sp.
GAATTTACTGCCGACGGCCTAAGTGTATCATCCCCTACGATTGTCAATGGAAAAGTATATGTGGGAGGCTTTACGAATTTGTACGCCTTAGATGCCAAGAAAGGAACCAAACTATGGGAATTTTCAACTGGTTCGGGCGTGGATTCGTCGCCTGCAGTAGCTGATGGCTATGTATATGTGGGTAGTAATGACTACAATATCTATGCTTTAGAAACCGAAACAGGGACTAAAAAATGGCAGTTTGCTACTGGAGGAGAAGTAAGTTCGTCACCGACCGTGGCCGATGGGAGCGTTTTTGTAGGAAGCTTTGACCGTAAATTGTATGCTTTAGATTCAAAAACAGGAGCAAAAAAGTGGGAATTTAAAACTGATGGCCCTGTTTTCTCCTCTCCAACAGTATCTAATGGGATCGTTTATACGGGAAGCAACGACCACAAACTCTACGCCATAGATGCCAAAACAGGTGCAAAAAAGTGGGAATCATGGACAAACAGTAATGTCCGCTCCTCTCCAACCGTCACCGACAGTGTTGCTTATATTGGTAGCCTTGATGGTAAACTCTATGCGATAGATTTACAGACAGGCAACAAAAAATGGAATTTTCAGACGGGAGGTGGTATTTATTCCTCCTCCGCCGTTCTAAACAGTGCCGCCAAAACCTATTATGCGGGCGTAAGCGGCGTGCAACAATAGCAAGGATGAACTTTTTAAGCATCGGCGGTGTTTCACCAAAACGCACACAAAAAGGGGTCGCCCTGGTTTTGACAGCGAGTTGAAGCAATACGTATAAGCACGTCGGGACGTGAGCGCGAGTCCTGTTAAAAACACGCTTAAAACAATAGCTGGCGAATATAGCTACGCTATGGCTGCCTAATCCGGAGTGATTAAGCTTTAGCCATCGTTCCTCCAACCTCCGCCTTGCTGGTTGGGTCAAGGGGCGTCGAAACGCGAGGCTGGCCGCGATAACGTTGCTAACACGCGGTGAGAAACAGCAAATAAGGCATTGGCTTAGGTCTGTTTTGAACCTTACCGAAGCTCGAAAATCAAATCAAAACTAAGCGTGTAGAAGGCGTACGGTTTCCTTGTTCTGGACGTGGGTTCGACTCCCACCGACTCCACAAAAGCCGCTCAATTGAGCGGCTTTTCTAATTATTTTTTTAGATAGATTATCAATATTTTATGCTATTTTCGATTAAAATTGATTCTTTATGGAAGCCACGTATCACTTAGACGAAAGCGAATTTGACTATAAGTTTTTCAAATCTATTAAAGCAGCTTTTAAAGGAAAGCGGCTTACGTTAAATTTAAAAGCAGAATCGCCAAGTAAAATGACCGAAACGGCATTTGAAGAAAAGATTCAGCAGCGTCAAAATAGCGCCGTATCGTATCTATTTGAAGGAGATAGTTTTGATGATATAGCAAGCAGACTTCTCAAAGAAGAGCCTATTGATATAGAAAAATATAAGAAGGTGAAGCCATGAGGAGTGTTGAGTTCAAACAGGATTCATTTGAAGAACTGGCTCAGTGGGTAATCCAAGACCGTAAAACATATCAACGTATTGTGAGACTTATCAATGAGGTAAGGCGTACTCCTTTTGAGGGTATCGGAAAGCCAGAACCTTTACGTGGCAATTTGAGTGGCTGTTGGTCGCGTAGGATTGATGATGGCAATCGCATGGTGTACGAAGTAACCGCTGATAAAATTGTAATTCTGTCTCTGATGGGGCATTACGATGATTAGCCCATTAACTCGTACCGAAGCTCGAAAATCAAATCAAAACTAAGCGTGTAGAAGGCGTACGGTTTCCTTGTTCTGGATGTGGGTTCGACTCCCGCCGACTCCACAAAAGCCTGTTCTTGATGTCAAGAACAGGCTTTTTGAATTTAATCTCACAATCAGCGCCACAAATGAACCTGAAAAATAGGGTCTTATACAAAGAAAATTAAAGCCTCTTATTCCTACGAAATTGTGTAATCGAGAAGGTTTGTTTAAACGTTGGTATGTGGAATTTTACGTTCAAAATATAGGACAAGATCAATCGCAACCTACTACTGTCGCCTTGAATGTAGTATTATTAGACGAAAAACCTGGGTTGAGCATTATTGACTGTGTAGCTTGGTATTCTACATTGCCTCCCGAAATTTGGTTAGTAGCTTCAATCGTACTTGCTGACTGCACTACGGTTCCCGAAGTGATTGGCTGAGTAATCTGGAGATAGTTGGGGCCACTACCGTACACCTGTACCTTTAAAGGCATACTTGCAGATCCACTACAAACGATTACATTGTTAACTATCTTTACACATTTAGCATAATAATCTGTTGTTTGTGAAGGAGACACACTCGCTGTGACAGCAAGGTTGTCACTACTACGATACCACTGTGTAACAACTCCAGCTCCAGAACATCCCGAAGCCGACAACAAAGCGGTTTTTCCAAGGCAGATAATTATCGGGTTAGGTAGAGGAGTTGGAGTAGTTAGACCGACAATTATCGTTACAGGCTGCGATTCTGCACTGCTACAATTAGTGATAGTACTGGTCGCAATCACAGTATAACTACCTACAGTTGTAAAACTGCCAAAACTAAAAGGGCTTCCTGTTCCAGCAATTGGGCTTCCTATATTATCACCATTATGCTTTAGTTGGTAGTTAACGCCAACATCAGATCCAGATATTCCAATAAGTGTACTATCACCAATTCCACAAATACTTCCTCCACCTGTTAAGCTATAATAAATAGGTAAAGGATTGGTCAGAGTCACTGACAAGGTAAGAGCTATTGGTAAGCATCCCCCCTCTAATGTGATACTATAAATACCTGCGCTCAAATTAGGAATGGTAATTTTTCCATCAGCACTACTGACGGGGTTGGGGGCGAGAGTCGTAGTTGTAGCGCCAACGGTGTAGCTGACACTATATTCTATATTGCTATGTAAACCATTCAGCAAGGCAGAACCGTTGTTTATACCACATGCAGTTGGATTGGTTGGGGTAACATTTAAAGGTTGAGTATTTGACATTGTGAATGTGCCACCATTAAGATTTTGTACTATACCTGTATTAATGGAAATACTACTATTGCCAGTGGCATTCTCAATAATCGTACCTGAGTTAGTGAATGTACTACTGTTCTCGATGATACTATTAGACATAATATTGATTAAAGCACTACATCCACTGTTGTTAAAACTCCCGCTATTATTAATACCATATTGACCCACGCTGGCTATACTACCCAAGGTAATTTTTCCAGTATTGGTAAAGTCTCCTTGAAAGGCAGAAATATTTTGTATGCCACTATTTGTCGCATTATCAATTTTTATGTTACCGCTATTGGAAAAGCGTGAACCATTATAAATGCCGACTTGGCCTGAACTGGCAATGCTACCAATCAAAATATTACCACTATTACTAAAGGAGACAACATTACCATCATGAAAGATTCCGTACTCAATATTATCTATCTTAATTTCACCCTCATTATTGAAACTACCACTATTCTTAATGCCATATTGGCCCATACCTGTAGCACTACCAATAGAAATACTGCCACTGTTATAAAAAGGTTTAGTATTCTGTATTCCACCCAAGGACTTATTTATAGTTATGATACCGCTATTACTATTAGTAAAACCACCTGCCCCTGATACTTGTGAAATACCATACCCTCCTACATTATTTTTAGCACCAATCGTAATTTTTCCTTCATTTCCAAAACCACCATTAATAATAGAAATGGCAGCATTTATTGTACTGTCAATCTCAATTTCTCCGCTCGTACTGTTTGTGAAAACTCCATCTGATTTACTGATTCCTCCTCCTGCAATACTAATTTTGGCAGCATTGTAGAATGTACTTCTAAAGTCACTCATTGCCAGTCCACTTCCTCTGATATTGACATTTCCACCTGCATTGTTGTTTGAATTGAACAACAATCGAACCGGTAATAAGTGCGATGGTAAAACTTGTTAAACCAATAAATGTAATGAACAAAAGAAATGTTAAACGTAAACTTCGATCGGAAAAATGTGGAAGATGTATCGATTGAAAAAGTTTCATTGGACAAATCAGACAACGTAAACAGAATTTTTCTTCTTTCATTTCAGATTTATCTTCGATGGGAATTGAATTTTGTTGATGAATTTTCGTTGATATGGTTTCCATTGGAATTAATTGTTGCTGATCATTGTTATTTA
>JBDHXS010000601.1:0-4190 GCA_039810845.1 Runella sp.
GCCGTTTTTAACGAATGTTCGTTTGGCTTTGGGGTTTCTTTTTAAGTACTGTGTGATGGCGGCTTCGTCTTTTTTGTGATTTGTTTCAAATTGTTTACGTAGGGTAGTCAATTTTTCTTGGTTCAAATTCTTGGTCATTTCAAATCTTGCCTTGTCTGTTTGGGCATTGACCCATGAAAAAGAACCAATCAATAAAATACTTAATAGAAAGCGTATTATTGAATGAGATGGCCGAGTAATGGCTGAGGGGGAGGGGAAAAGGTTCATAGTTAGGAGGTTTAGATTGTAAAATAGTAATTGGTTTCTTTTAAAAACAAGTTTTTTTTTACCACCCTTATTTTGTCACCTTATGAGGTCTATTGCCGATGCTTTAAGGCATACCTTCCCACGATTTAACAGTGTAGGATGTTTCACCCTACACCAACATAAATGAGCAGTAAGATTTTATTTTTTCTCCAATTCAAAAGCAATCAGAACATTGCCAGCTATCTCACCCCAAAGCCCGTAGCCTGAATTTACAAACAACATATCGCCAACAATAGTAGGGGAAGCCCCGTCGAGCGAGCCACCTTTGCCAGGAATTCCATTAGAAGTTTCAAAGGATTTTAGAGTATCAAATTGCCACATAATAGCTCCATTTTCAGCATCGTAGGCCCTGATAAATCCATCCAATGCACCCGCAAAAACTAAGTCTGAGGTAACCAACGGCGTGGCTGAATTGGCCTCTGTATATCTTCCTTTGGCGGGTGGTGTTGGCGTTTTCCAAGCGACAGCTCCATTGGTGAGGTTTAAAGCATAGATGCCAGGTGAAGGTTTTAATGTAGAATCCTTTTTGTCTATGGTGTAAATATTATCTGCATTGGCTACATAAACTTTTTTTCCATCAGTAGCCATCCCCCAGTGGATCCCTCCTAACATTCCCCCTTTTCCTACTCTTTTTTGCCAGATTACTTTGCCCGTTGCAGGCTCGAGTGCATGTACAACCCCTGATTTTTGACCAACTACCAAAATATCTTGACCGTCTTCTTTTTTTACTAACAAAGGAGCCATGCCAAAATCGAAATCTGGTCCTATTTTTTCTGGACAGTTAGGATTGCCTGGGCAGGCACTGTTCCAAGTATCGTGTGAAGTAGCTTGAAAATTCCATTTGAGTTTTCCAGTGGAGATATCAATTGCCTGAATGGCATCCGAAGTATTGGTAGCAGGGGCTGTGTAATTTTCGCCTGTTCCGAGATAAATTAGGTTTCTTTTGGTATCTATGGTGGGGCTGCACCATACTATTGCGCCTGATGGCCCATAAAAAGGCTGTCCATTTGTCTTTTTTCCTACTTCTTTGGGTTCTTCGGCAATAACTCGGTGCCGCCATTGGAGTTGTCCGTTGGTAGTATTCAAAGCCACCAATTCGCCTGATGACGTGCAACAAGCATAATTGGGATTGCCTGCGCTGGCTACTTCAAAGGAAGTCAGCGGTACAAAAACGGTATTTTTATAAACAGCCACCGTACCAGTATTGCCTGATTGCGGATGAATACCAGCTCTAACCTTCCAGATTTCTTTGCCAGCAGCCGACAAAGCATAGACGTTGGTAGCATAATCAGCAAAAAAAATACGCAATCCCGTGGAACTTTGGGCAATGGCTATTCCTCCTCTGATAGCCGCCGTGGCTTTATACATCCAACCAATCTTTCCTGTATTTTTATGAATAGTATATACTTCGCCAAATTGAGTACCTACAATTAGCCAATCTCCAATGATAGCAGGTTTGGAGCGAACTTGTGTTCCTTCGGGAAAACCAAACACCCACTTTACTTTTAAAGAACCAACATTTTCTTTGGTAATGGAAGTGTTTTTCTGAAAACCTGTTCCTTCCAAGTTTCCTCCCCAGCCCGAAAGTATGTTTGGTTTTTTTTGTAAATTAAACGTTGTAAAAGCTTCCTTTGGCATGACAGTTTCTCCCAATGCCTGATTGGTAATGAACTGAGAAATAGCTTTTTTCTGGTCATCCGTCAGATTAGCGGCTTGTAGTTTCATTTTACCTGTAGCCAACGCCGAATAAACTGTTCGGGAAGTCATTGCGGCCAAAATGCCAGTAGAAGGCGCATTGGTTTTTACCTCAGTATTGTCAGTATTGGTATTGTGGCAAGAGGCACAGGTACTTGCAAATAGTTTCTGTCCTTCCTCTTTGACAGCCGCTGAAATGCCTTTGCCATTTCGGGCTTCAAATTGAGAAAATACTTGATTTGCAAAAAGTAGCGTAAAGGCTAAAATAGTTTTAATGGGCTGCATGACTGAAAAAATTAGGATTAGCAATCAATTGCCCAATTTATTGATTTTTAGTTGATTTATAGAGCTTAACCTTGTATTCTGCAAAAGGGAATTTATTCTAATCCTTATTTCGAGAGGATTGAAGCATTTTAACAGCTAAAGCCTAAGGAGGGCACACAGACTGAGGTTGTCCCTGTCAGCACAGGGACTTAGATTACTTCATTAGATCAGGCAAACGAAATTGAATAACTGAATGATGGCCAGTCGAATTTCAAAAAAGTAAAATTTGGGCTTTTTAGTCTATTTTTATCAATTTTAGTGTCGTTTGTTGCTCAGCAGTAGTTGCTCGTAGAAAATACATTCCGCTAATCAAATGACTCACTTCAAATTCTTCTTGGTGTTGATTGGTATCAGGTACAAAATTGCGTTGTAGCATGGTGCGCCCCGAAGCATCAAGCAAGCTTACATTTACCGATTGGCCTTTTGCCTCACTTATTTTTAAGCGCATTGTATTGGAGATGGGATTAGGCGAAACCTCTGCCCACTGCTTACTATTCACCGCTGACTCTAGACTGCCGTGCGACGGTCCGACGCCTGTGAACTGTGGAGTCCCTATTACTGACTGCCTACCCCCAACGATGGACAGGGACGGTTCGATAACCGTAAACTCCAAAGTTCTGGTGGCCAATAGTGTGCCAGTGGCTATGCGATTCTTAGGGAAGGGGCCACCGACACCGTCTTGGTTACGTAAATTGACTGTCAAGGTATAAATTCCATTGGGGAAATTACCTCCATTGCCATAGTTGGGATGGTCAATCGAATAAAACCCACCTGTGTCATTAGCAAATAGTGCATACGTGGCTGCGTTGTCAACTGTATTGAAATTCACTGGCCCCGACAACTTAAACTCTGCTGATTCGGAAGCATTACAACCATTGGCGATGAATGTCCAGCGCCGAGGAAAGATAGGAGCCTGAATCAAGTTCGTTGGTGCCATATTGTCTTTAACACTTCTGACAATCGGTAATGGCAATACTCCCACATCCAAATCTTTCATATCTACTAAGATGCGATGTGTACGTACTTCTACACTCGACTCGTTGCCCACACAACCATGTAGGCTACAGCTAGCTTTGTAAATGTAGGGTAATGTAGCTGCTGTAGGCGTAATTGTTGGCGCTCCAGGATTCCAGTTGACGGTGGCAGTGGGAATGGAGCAATGCGCATCCAAACTTATTTCAGTATTAGGACAAACATCGTATTTGCTAGCTGTCAGGGCAGAATTAGGTGTGGGTAGTGATGTTAGCACTAATGGCACTACATCCAGTCATGGTTTCGGTGAAGGTGAAATACACTATACCTACTGATAGACCTGTAACAAGACCAGCACTATTGACAGAAGCGATGGAGGGATTGCTACTTACCCATGTCCCACCCGTAACGGGGGATAAGATGGTCGTATATCCTTGACAAACCGCATTGGTCATAACACTGATTATGGGAGCTGGATTAATTATTACATTCGTGGTAGTCTGCAACTGCGGGCAGCCTGCTGCTGGGGGAATGGTGTAAGTGACGATATAACTTCCTGCCGTTGAGTTGTTGAGGTTGACTTCTCCCGAATTGGCATTGATGCTCAAGCCGTTAGTGGAGCTGAAAGTTCCATTGGCGTTTCCCGAGAGTGTAACGGATGCTGTTCCTGTATTACAATAGGGAGAGTTGTTATAGTTGATGGTGGCCGAAGGTGCAGCGGTGATGGTGATGTTTGCCGTGGTTTGGAACTGCGGGCAGCCTGCTGCGGCAGGAATGGTGTAAGAGACGACATAACTTCCTGGTGTCGAGCTGGCAAGGTTGATATCTCCCGAATTGGCATTGATGCTCAAACCGTTAGAGGAGCTGAAAGTTCCATTGGCGTTACCCGAGAG
>JBDHXS010000602.1:0-4187 GCA_039810845.1 Runella sp.
GGCAACTTTGATGCTATCTGTTTCAGCCGTCATAAAATAATCATAAATATCGTGCTGACGGTCACGATCCATAATCTGATTGATATAATAATCCAGATTCAATTTAGTGCCAGAGTAGCAGATGTGTTCAATCTCCTCAATCAGTTCGTCCATTGCAAGCCCTTTTGACTCGGCAATCTCATCTAAATCTACTTTTCGGTCAATTTGTTGAATAATAAAAATCTTAACTTTTGACTTATTGGCTGCTGATTTGACTACTACATCTTTAGCCGTCTCAATCTCGTTTTCTTCAACGTATTTGGTAATTAAATCAATAAATGGCCGACCAAACTTTGATACTTTCCCCATCCCAACCCCATTGATTTGGGCCATTTCTTGCGAAGTGGTTGGATAAGTTGTAGCCATTTCTTCCAACGACGGATCTTGAAAGATCACGTATGGAGGGAGATTTTTTTCTTTGGCAAGTTTCTTGCGTAAAGCTTTCAACAAGCCCAACAAAGCTTCATCGTAGGCATTACCACCGCCCGCTGGGGCAAGATCATTTACGTCGTCGTCGTCGTTTGACTTTTGCATTTCGCTTTCATCAAACGTATGATCTTTAGAGATGGTAATTGGGTAAGGATCATTGATATAATTAGTACCTTTCTGGGTCATTTTCAAGACCCCATAATTTTCGGAGTCTTTGACTAAATATCCTAAAATTACCAATTGACGAATCATCGAACGCCAATACTCTACTCCATATTCTTCGCCTTCCTCTCCATCTTTAAATTTACCCGCACCATACATTTCAAGCTTATCATGCTCATAACTTGTTACGTAGATATTGTCGGTAGCCGTAATCAAATCTGCAATATGGTCACCATCAAATCGCTGATCGGTTTGTTGAATGGCTTTTAGAATGAGTACAGCCTCATCCTGAATTCTAATTTTTGGCGTAGGTTTAATACAGTTATCACAAAAACCACAGTCTTTTTCCATATACTCCCCAAAGTAGCTTAACAACTGGCGACGGCGGCAAGCCCCTAAGTTGGCATAAGCTACCATTTCATTGAGTAAATGGCGAGCATTGTCACGCTCTGTGACCGACTTATCTTTATTGAATTTTTCTAATTTTTGGATATCTTCAATGTTATAAAACATCACACAGTTGCCTTCCAATCCATCACGGCCTGCACGGCCTGTTTCTTGGTAATAGCCTTCGAGCGATTTGGGCGCGTCGTAGTGAATCACAAAACGTACATCGGGCTTGTCAATCCCCATTCCAAAAGCAATGGTTGCCACAATCACATCAGCCTCTTCATTTAGGAAGGCGTCCTGATTGTGCATTCGTGTTTGTCCATCCAAACCAGCATGATATGGAAGTGCCTTTATATCATTGACACTTAGCAAGTTAGCAACTTCCTCTACGGTTTTTCGGCTCAAGCAATAGATGATACCCGATTTACCTTTATTATTTTTTATGTATTTAATGAGTTGCTTATTGACATCCCCCAATTTAGGACGTACTTCATAATACAGGTTTTTACGATTGAAAGAAGACTTAAAAAGAGCCGATTCTTCCATGCGCAAATTTTTCGCAATATCCTGTTGAACTTTAGGGGTAGCGGTTGCAGTAAGGGCGATAAGAGGTAAATCAGGATTGATATTATCAATGATTCCTCGAATTCTACGGTATTCTGGTCGAAAATCATGCCCCCATTCTGAAATACAGTGAGCTTCATCTACTGCTACAAATGAGATATTGGCCCGCTGCAAGAAATCAAGATTCTCTTCTTTTGTCAAGGATTCAGGCGCGATATAGAGTAGTTTCAATGAACCGTCTAAAGCGTCTTTTTTTACTTTATTGATTTCAGCTTTATTGAGTGTAGAATTCAAAAATTGGGCGTTGATGCCAAAAGCATTGAGCTGATCTACTTGATTTTTCATCAAAGCAATCAACGGAGAAATTACAATAGCCACGCCTTCGTTGGTAATAGCAGGTAGCTGATAGCAAAGTGATTTGCCTGCTCCAGTAGGCATAATGACGAAGGTATTATTCCCTCCCATGATGCTATTGATAATAGCTTCTTGCTCTCCTCTAAACTGACTGTAACCAAATATTTCTTTGAGTCGCTCTTTAAGCGTATGCTGTACGCCTGTTTCTTCCTGAATCATCCTCATTCTTTGTATTTTATGCCCTTACTCCTCTGATTTACAGAGATTTATATAGCTTTATTAGTGAGTTAAAAAGTTGTAAAACCAATAGTTAATGTTTGTTGTATCAGTTTTAAGATGGAAAAGTGAGCAAAGTCAATAACTAAGTTTGAAATTAGTAAAAATAATCAAATCTGACACAAGAAATTTTTGTCAACAAAAAACTACTTTTTTTTATGAATAGACTCTAACATCCTACACAAGAAACTGAAAATCAAATTTTTACAGAGGTTTTATACTTCAAAAAAAGCAATTTTTTTTGAAAAAAAACTGCTAAATTGTTGCCTTTTATTTATCTCATACGCTCTTGTGAACGAACAAATTTTTCGTCGCGTCGGATGAAACGATTGGCTAAAACGTTGGCCAACATCGCCAAGACGATGGCATAAAAGCCATAACCAAAACTTCCCGAAGAGGTGGGATCAAAAAAGTCTTTTGCCTTACCAAATATAAAGTACATGATCAAACCCATGATAATTGTCATCAAGATAGAGTTAGCTGCGCAAAGCCCCGATTGCAACAATCGGTTTTTGTATTGCAAAATACCAAAAATAGCTACCCCTGCTACAATAACCCCCAACAAAGCCAAATACCATACGGGAGAGATGGTAGAACT
The DNA here is from genome assembly GCA_039810845.1 of Runella sp. Classification (GTDB taxonomy): domain Bacteria; phylum Bacteroidota; class Bacteroidia; order Cytophagales; family Spirosomataceae; genus Runella. The sequence continues at coordinate 2,813 of JBDHXS010000602.1, forward strand.
CACCCCTTGCTGATGAATAAGCCGAAATGCGGTAAGATGTGCTGACTGAGTAGCATCTAAAGAGGTCTTATCCCAAATAGGTAAGGCAATCATTCCTGCCATTCCAGCGGCAACTAAGGTCAAAAAAAGTGTTTGAATGCGCTGCAACATAAACTATTATTTATTATCCGTTATTTGTTAATGGTTATACCTTTTCCAAAGAGGAGGGCAAAGGTAAGCAATTGAATACTATTTTGGAATAAGCATAAAGTGACGGTTTGCCGCTGCGAAAGATTTTGCTAAATAAAAGTAGTGAGGCACTTCCTGCTTTAAGGTAGTATTTTGAGGGATAAGCTGTACTTTTACACAAAAAATAGCCTTTAACTTTCAAAAATATGCTTTCAAAAACCTTCGGTAGCGCGGTTTATGGTGTTAATGCTACCATGATAACTATTGAAGTAACAGTAGGACAAGGAATGCGTTTTTTTATGGTGGGCCTTCCCGACAGTGCCGTTAAAGAAAGTGAACAACGTGTAGAAGCCTCACTCAAGTACTTCAACTACCGAATGCCTCGCCAAAAAGTAGTAGTCAATCTTGCTCCTGCCGACATCCGCAAAGAAGGGTCAGCTTATGACTTACCAATTGCCCTTTGTGTGTTGCAGGCATCAGAGCAATTATCGCCTAAAAAAAACTTGGAAGACTATATAATCATGGGCGAACTATCGCTCGATGGTAAGCTACGCCCCATTAAAGGCGTATTACCGATTGCCATTGAGGCACGCCGGTTGGGTTATAAAGGTTTTATACTTCCTGCTGCCAACGCCCACGAAGCCGCCATTGTCAATAGTTTAGCTATTATTCCAGTTGAAAGCCTGCAAGATGCGATAGATTTTTTTGAAGAAACCAACGAAATTACCCCCCTAACGGTAGATACACGCGATATTTTCTTAAATACCCTCAACGATTACGATGCTGACTTTGAACATGTTCAGGGACAGGAAAACATAAAACGTGCACTCGAAATCGCAGCTTCGGGTGGTCATAACGTGATTATGATTGGCCCTCCAGGCGCAGGAAAAACAATGTTGGCGAAGCGATTACCTTCAATTTTACCTCCCCTAACCCTACATGAATCATTGGAAACCACTAAAATTCATTCAGTAGCAGGAAAATTGGGTACTAAGTCTTCACTTATTTCCCGTCGTCCGTTTCGGGCTCCTCACCACACCATCAGCGATGCAGCATTAGTAGGAGGTGGCACTTTTCCGCAACCAGGCGAAATTTCGTTGGCGCACAAAATTTTCACCCACGGCGACAGGTCCAGTGCGTCCTGGGCGCTCACAAAAGACCAGTTGTCGCCAGCGTTTTGCAGTGACCGTTCGATACGGGCAATAGC
>JBDHXS010000603.1:0-4183 GCA_039810845.1 Runella sp.
GCCATAAATCGGAATAATGTGAACACCACCAAGCCCTGCCTTAGCAAAATTTTCAAGTTGCCATGTAATGTCACTTTCTGTGACAGTGCTCCCCATCCACCACCAATACGTCCACGGTTTAGCGGTATTTTGGGCAAAAAGGATAGAAGACTCCGCCAATAAAAACCACAAAAGCAATCTTAGTATTTTCACCTTAATTGTTGATTACGTGAGAAAATATATTTTAGCTGCAAGTAAAAAGATGTTTGCGACGATACCTACCTTCACTCTCCTGCAAAATTTGTAAAGAGATACCTAACCAAATTCAGACTCATTCCAAATTTTAGCCTAAATGAGCAAAAACAGAACAATTTTGAGATGAAGCTTGTAATATTGTTGAAGTAAAAACAAAAGACACCTAATAACAAAAATATAAAACCATGAAAGATTTGATGCGTCTGCGGACGTCTTTGAAAGAAGAATTAGAACTTGCGCTCAATGCACAAGTAAAGATGGAAGCTGAGTCTTCATCTAAATATTTGGCCATGGCTGCTTGGTGTGATCGTAATGGTTTTTCTAACAGTGGTGACTTTTTCTTTACCCAAGCTGAGGAGGAACGCTTACACATGCTCAAAATTTTCAAGTATATCTGCGATATGGGCGGTACAGCTATCACACCCGAAGTGACTAACATTCCGCAAGAATATCCGTCGTTTCGGAGTGTATTTGAAACAGCTTTGGAACAAGAAATTGCTGTTTCGCAGTCTATCAATCGTATTGTGGGGCTTACCCGCCGCTACGATGACTATGCCACCGAGAACTTTATGCAGTGGTTTGTAAAAGAGCAAATTGAAGAAGAGTATATTGCCCGTCGTCAGGTTGAATTGTTTGATGTGATTGGCGAAGAAGGCATTGGCCGCTTTACAATTGACCTCGAAATTGCTAAAGTAACCTACCCTGGTGCCACTGCCGAAGCGGAGTAAAATTATAACTTTTGATATTCCGAAGGAATCTATAAGAGCGCGTCGCAACTTTGCGACGCGCTCCCATTTTTTACAAAATACCTGCTAAAGCACAACGGGACCGTCCGTGCGGTTAATCGTTATCTGTTAACCGTTATTCAATCAAAATCAATGCATTGTATCAAAGCAAATGCCCTAAAACTTTTGCTCTATCACTTAAACAAGTGTGAATTAGGTTGTTTTTTCTAATTTCTCCATCGGGAAAATCTACCAGTGCAAGTTAGTTGAGGGAGACTAATTTTCATACCGATTAAATTATAGGATGGCGTTTAAACTCTTTGGTGCGGTCAAATAAATAACGATATGTAGCGTGTAATTTGTGAGGCGTTCCACCTAATAGTTCCGCAAAACGCGTCATCTTAGGGTTAAAATCACCAATCCAGTTCAATTCAAGTTCAGTATATTGGTAGTTAGGCCGCCAAGCTACTTTAGAAGCCGATAACGCAATCGCCGATTCGACACCACGCCCCTGAAATTCGGGAATAACTCCAAAAATCACTCCAAATGCTTTATGATTGGTTTTCATAATTTTATGATAGAGGAACTTCAATTTCCCAATCAAATCCAGCTTTCCATTGACGTGTTTGAAAATTTGATTCAGTTCGGGCAACATGATAAAAAAAGCAATAGGTTGGCCTTGATAATACCCAAACCACATCAATTCTTCATCCAAAATCGGTTTCATACGCTGCATAATACCCCGAGATTTTTCGGGGGTCATGTCTTCTGCACCCAAATTTTTTGCCCAAGCTTTGTTATAAACGATGCGAAAATCTTCGGCGTATTTGTCCAATTGTTTTTTATCAATATGCCGAAACTCGTAGTTTTTTATGGTCAAAATCCGCTCTGCTCGCTCAAAAAATACGCGGTTGACTCGCTACATAAATTTTTCTTTGGGCATCAACAAAAAAAATGTTTTTTGTTCAAAATAAGTTTGAAAGCCATAAGCCTCAAAAAACTGCTTATAATACGAAAAATGATACCCCATGCCATACAATGGTTCTTTGTCAAATCCGTGAATAAGAACGCCCCAAAAACGGTCACGCTCCCCAAAGTTAATGGGGCCATCCATGGCTTCCATTCCACGTTCGGCAAGCCACCTTTTACAACTATCAAACAACGAAAAAGCTACTTTTTCATCTTCAATACATTCAAAAAAACCCATCCCGCCAGTGGGTTGGTCATTTCCTCTATGAACAGTATCTTTGTTTATAAAAGCCGCTACTCGCCCCACCGTCTGTCCTGAATCATTTATAGCAATCCACCGAATACACTCTCCATTTTTGAAGTTCTTATTTTTTTCGGGATTGAAGGTATCTTCTACATCTTTGTCCAACGGACGAATCCAACAGGGGTTGCCTTTGTAAAGGCGGACAGGTAACATCAAAAATTCGCGTTGGCGTTGTGGGTCGTTACTTACTTCGAGAATTTGCATATCAAGAAAAATGAATCAGGAGCGAAATTATGTGTTTTCGGTAGATTATAAAGCAAGGCTTTCACAAAAAGCTAACTTTGCACTTTTAAAACGCTAATGATTTATCTCCAATGACAAAAAAACGTCTCGCTATCTTTGCTTCTGGATCGGGTTCTAATGCAGAAAAAATTGCTGAATACTTTGCTAATCATACCGATATTGAGGTTTCATTGATTCTTTCCAATAACCCTCAGGCAGGCGTAATTGCAAGAGCACGACGGCTTCATATTCCCGTTGTGTTATTCGATAGAAAAACATTTTATGAAACCCATCGCATTATCGAAATCCTTCAAAATGAACACATTGATTTGGTTATACTGGCAGGCTTCATGATGCTGATTCCTGAAGCGATGGTGCAGGCATTTCTCAATAAAATCGTAAACATTCACCCAGCTTTGCTCCCCAAATACGGTGGCAAAGGCATGTATGGACATTTTGTTCACGAGGCAGTAGTGGCGGCCAAAGAATCAGAATCAGGCATCACGATTCACTTCGTAAACGAACGTTACGACGAAGGTGGTATTATTTTTCAAGCAACCTGTAAAGTAACCCCTACAGATACGCCAGAAGAAGTTGCCCGAAAAGTGCAAGTGCTAGAGCATCAGCATTATCCTGAAGTTATTGAAAGGTTATCGAAACAAAACCTATAAATTCTATCTGTTTAGCTCAATAACATATTTGCGAGTCCATTTATGCAAAAAATTAGGCTTATGATTGCATTTTGCCCCAAATCGCCAATGCAATCCTCAATTTATAGTACTCATACTGGCCTTCCAAATGCTCAAAAAGAGGTTTTAAAGCCGCAACAGGCGTTATTTGAAGATGCTCGGCGGCTTCGGTAATAGCTCGGTATTCATTTTTGGTGAGGTATTGCCACACATCTATGTCATTTCCATCTTCGTACAGTTTTGCCAAATGCGAATAAATCGTCAACTCATTAAGGTTACGCCTCTGTGCGATTTGGCTTGGCGAAAACCCTTGTTTATATAAATCAAACGTTTCGATGTAAGTCATTCCGTTGACGACACGCGTACCAGGCTGAGTTTTGGAACGGGCGTATTCCAGAATTTCATTGATAAATGCCTCCCCATAATGCAAAAACTTCGTCTCTCCTACCCCCGAAACCTGTAACATTTGAAAACGATTAATGGGTCGTTTTTCGGCCATATCCGACAATGTAGCATCCGAAAACACCACAAATGGCGGCACGTTCAGCTCATCAGCAAATCGCTTGCGAAGTTGGCGCAGGCGTTCAAACAACTCATCTCTAATGATTTCTTTCTTTGTCTTTATAGGTTCAGCCTGCTCTTCCTGACGCTGACGCTTTTGCTCATACGATTCAAATCGTACCAATTCTACTTTGCGCTCGCCACGCAGGACTCTCCACGAAATCTCGTTGAGCTTCAGTGAATGTGCATCATCATAAGCAATATCTACGACACCCGAGTTAAGCATTTGCGTCAAGTATTCGGCCCATTCTTCGGCGCGTAAGTCGCGACCAGCCCCAAAGGTTTTGATACGGTCGAAGCCTCGCTCGGTCACGCTGCGGTTGTGCGAGCCACGCAATACATCAATCAACAAACCCATTGCGATTTTTTCGTCTGTCCGAGCAATGGCCGAAAGGGCTTTTTGAGCAGGAACAGTAGCGTCAAACTTAGACCGCGGATTACGACAAACATCACAGTTTCCACAGTCATGCTCAACGGTT
>JBDHXS010000604.1:0-4180 GCA_039810845.1 Runella sp.
TATATGCCATGCTCATTGAGGAAAAATGTGTAGAAGCAGGCGTACAACTGCGTTTTTACGAGACACCCACCAAAGCAACACCGCAAAAAAACGGCTGGTTGGTACAAACGATGGGCAAAGGTATTATTACCGAAATCTCTTGTAATCAATTGATTGACTGTACAGGAAATGCTTTTGTTACTTCATTGGCAGGTTTCCCTGTATTACGCGAAGCTGAGACGCAGCCTGGGTCGTTAATGTTCCAAATCGGAGGGTATGATTTCGGTTCGTTGGACTTGAAACTGATACAGGCGCGTTATCAGGAGGCGTTGCAGAAAGGCGACTTGACAAAAACTGATTTTCGTAACAATATTGTAGGGTTATTACGTACCAAAGGTGACAACATTTCGCATGTGATGGGTGCTGATTCTACCACTTCTGAAACACATACAGTGGCTAATCTGAAAGGGCGAAAAGCATTGCTGGATACACTACGGTTTTTGCGCACCTTACCCGGATTAGAAAAAATAAAACTGATTGATATGCAAAACGAAACCGCCGTTCGCGAAACGTTTCGGATTGATGGTCACTACAAAATCACTCATGCCGACTACGTAACGGGCAAAATGTTCGACGATTCGATTTCATATTCATACTACCCGATTGACGTTCACGATGAGAACGGCGTTGTACCCGACCACTTGAAAGAAGGCATTGTGCCAACAGTTCCATTGCGGGCATTGGTTCCCAAAAACAGCCGTAACTTTTTAGTAGCAGGACGTTGTGTCAGCAGTGATCGTCTGGCCAATTCGGCATTGCGAGTACAGGCATCTTGCATGGGTATGGGGCAAGCAGCAGGAGCTACAGCGGTATTGGCCAATCTCCAAAACAAAACACCGCTCGAAGTGTCCATCCATGACATCAAACAATTAATTCAAGAACACGGAGGCATTGTACCCAGTTTAGCGTAATTAGCTGCCTTTTGTTCAACAAACAGTGGTATTGCTCGAAAAGCGGCAATACCACTGTTTCATAAAATGCCTTGTGTCCCCATGAATCCACGCAAAACCATAACGTTATTCGTAGGATTGGCGATGATGTTTTCGGCTTCGCATCGACTCGAAAAAATTCGCTACTTTCGTACGACAACACTCGCATTTCCTCCCACGATTACCCATGCTTATGCCATTGATTTCAAAGAAGGAACGGGCATTGATACGTTGTTTCAGCTCAAATCAAAAGAAGGATACCCTGTTGCTTATTATCGCAACCTTCAAACCGATGTTTGCTTTGATGGCAAATGTCGTATGCTCAATGTCAATCTTTATTGGAATCCCACAGGGCGTTACTTGGGGTTTGAATTGCCCGAAGGAGAGTTTTTGAGTAAAACAGACCATGAACCTTTTTCGCAAGAAGAATATACCCAACTCAGCACTATTTTAGCCGACTCGCTCTCGCCTTTGAAAGATTTTAGTTATAATGAGTTGGTACCTAAATCAGACCCCGAACGCGATAAAGTAGATGCCGTTTCGGCACCCACGGCTCCCGACGTACTCGACTACGTGGTGAAAGGAGCAGTCTATACGACCTACAAGCTTTGGCATTTTGTGTATGGTACTACCCAAGACGAAGTAGAAAAATTGACCGCAAAAGAAGTATCTCCTAATTTGCTCCTGAAAATTTTGGAAAGCACGGATTTGAGTGAGAAAGTCTGGGCTTTAAACCATTGCGGAAAGTATCTTTCTCAGGATTCAAGGCTGCGAACAAATATTTTTGCACTGATTGATAACAAAGACTACAACCTGACAGAAAGGGCAATTAATGCGGTAAATTTGAAAGCAATAGCCACTGATACCTTACAATTATTGCTGGTTAATAAATTTGAAAAAGGCAATTATGCCCTCCAAAAACTTCTCCTGAATAAATTAAAAGAAGCTTCGGCCTTGAACCTTCAGGCAAAAAAATCGTTAGCGCAACAGCTGAAATCCCTCAATGGAGAACTTGTTGGTAATGTCTTGGATATTTTCAAAAAACAAAATGTCAATGATGTCGAAACCTGCCGAATAATCACGGAATTGTTGGAAAACGACAATACTTTTATTTCCCAAAAAGTGTACACTTTTCTTAAGAGTATAAAAATACAAGACAACGTCATTGAAGCTAAACTTGTCAAATACAAAACACAGTATGATTTAAACAGAAATTAAAGTAAAAACGCAGAGACCAAGCTTTTGAAAAACAGTACCTTATCTCACATTTTTCATAGGCAGTTTTCAAATGAAAAAAAACGTTTCCGCAGTCACAACCCGCAGTCGCTCGCGAGACGCGAGCGACGACTATTACAAGACCTCTAACCTGAAAAACTACGATAAATGCTGGCGTGTTCTGTTTTTTCTTTTACTTTCGTTTCTAACGCTTTTCGGCCATACACTCACAGCACAAAACACCGCCAAAAAACCCAATATTCTCTACATTCTGGTGGATCAATGGCGGGCTCAAGCTACGGGTTATGCGGGCGACAAAAATGTGTATGCTCCCAATCTCGACCGATTGGCGCGCCAAAGTGTAACGTCAAAAATGCCGTATCCGGCACGCCAGTCTGTACGCCGCACCGCGCTTCGCTCATGACTGGGCAGTATCCTCTCACGAATGGCGTTTTTATGAACGATGTTTTATTGGACACCAACGCCACGACAATTGCGAAAGTCTATAAAAAACACGGCTATACTACGGGGTTTGTGGGCAAGTGGCACATCGACGGGCACGGCCGAAACACCTACATTCCGCCCACGCGTCAGCAGGGATTTGGCTATTGGAAAGCCTTAGAATGTACCCATGATTACAACAATTCGGCCTACTACGCTGGCGATTCCAATAAAAAATTGGTGTGGAAAGGCTACGATGTCATCGCACAGACCGATGATGTCTGCAATTACATGACCGCCAAAGCCAAAGAAACGAATCCTTTTATGGTGTTTATTTCCATCGGCAGTCCACACGACCCCTATCAAACGGCTCCCGAAAAATACCGTAAACTGTTTGAAAACAAAGACATCATCATCAACGAAAATGTACCCGTTGAGAAACGCGAAAAGGTCAAAAACGACCTCCGGGGCTATTATTCACACATCGCGGCGATTGATGACTGCATCGGCAAAATGTGGCAAACGCTCATTGATTTGGGCATCGAAGACAACACCATCATCGTCTTCTCGTCCGACCACGGCGATTTACTCGGCGCACACGGTTCATGGAACAAACAGCAGCCTTATGCCGAAAGCATACGCGTGCCTTTCTTACTTCATTACCCCAAACTGTTCGGCAAAACGGGCAAAACCTCCGAGGCACTGCTGAATTCTCCCGACATCATGCCAACGCTGTTGGGGTTGTGCAATATTCCCGTTCCGGCGTCGGTGGAAGGCATTGATTTTTCGGGCGTGTTGAAAGGAACAAAAAAGGACAACGTCAAACATACGCTGATTTCCTGCACCCAGCCTTTTGGGCAATGGGCCCGGAAAATGGGCGGCAAAGAATACCGAGGTCTTTTCACGCACCAGTACACCTACACCCGCGACCTAAACGGCCCGTGGCTGTTGTTTGATAATCTGAAAGATCCGCTTCAGCTCAATAATTTGGTCGGGAAAGCCGAATACAAAAAAGTACAGGACAAACTGGATGCAGACTTAAAAGGCGAATTGCGGAAACGAAAAGATGAATTTAGACCCGGAATGGAGTATGTAAAGCAATGGAATTACTTAGTAGATGAGACAGAAACGGTACCTTACAGAAAAGTAAACTATGAAGGAAAGCCGATTGTTGAGTAACCCAAAATGATTTAGTTATGTTTCAAAATAGCGGATTTTTCCGATTCGTATTTCTATTAAGTTGCTGTTTTTGGGCAAACGAAACTTTCCCCCAAAAACAATCAAATAGACCCAACATCATCTTTATATTGACCGACGACCACCGAGCCAGTGCGCTGGGCTACACGGGCAATAAGTATGCACATACGCCCGAAATGGATAAGTTGGCACAAACGGGGACTTATTTCAAGAAAGCATTGGTAACCACCCCCATCTGTGCTGCCAGCCGAGCCAGCATTTTGAGTGCCATGCAGGAACGCGCTCACCGCTACACGTTTCAGACTGGTAATATCAAGCAGGAATATATGGAAAATGCCTACCCCAAAGTGTTGAAAGAG
>JBDHXS010000605.1:0-4166 GCA_039810845.1 Runella sp.
GACTCAAAAATAAAATCAATAAAAAATTCACTCATTAGGGGGCTTGCTTGAGGAAGCGTATTGCCATCTGTAAAGTTCTTACAACTTTCGGCTAAAGAATTGAAAACTGCTACGACAATGCTTGCAAAGCCAATAAGTCGAACATAATACACACTTTTTTGCTCAAAAAGACCGCTTTTTTGGTAGTTTCTTAACAAAATGAATAGTATCCCGCCAATAAAGGTCAGGCAGCAAAAAGACAAAAATTTTAACAAGTACATCAACGAAACATTGGGGTAGTATAGGCGAGTGACATAGTCATAAGCGCGAAAACCTGTAAAAACAAGGCCTAATGATACCCATAGTAGAATGACCCAAAAGACAAACTGTTGCTTTTTCATGTTCGTAAGTGTTTAAGTTTGGGTCAAAAGTAAGATATTTTTAAAATAAAACAAATACAATTTAATGTTTTATTTTAAAAATATCCATTCAACAAAACATCATCTTTTACTTAATGCTACTTCAAGTACTTTTATCAAATCCTTGCCATCGTTTTTGCTGGGTGCTGGCGGCTGAATGGCGTGGAAGGTGTGATCTCTGCCAATAACAAAAGACGACGGAATGCAACCTGAGTCATACCTATTCCCTACGCTTTCGTCAGCTGTGATGTCATCCCGCAAGTGAGTGCCTTCAATTTGGTACTTGACGATGGCTTTGCGCCAGTCACTCTCTTTCTTATCCAACGAAATGTACAGAAACACCAAATCAGGTTGGTCTTTGAAGTGCTTTTTTATCTTTTTTGCTGGTGTCATTTCGGCAATACACGGCCCGCACCAACTCGCCCAAAAGTCGAGATAAATCACTTTCCCCTTAAAATCAGCCAGCTGCACCGTACGACCTGCAGTATCTCGAAGTGAAAAGGACAAAGCAGGTTTGCCAATGGCAAAGATTTCTTTGTTTGCGATTGTTTCTTTGATCAGAGGTAAAAAACGACTATCAGGATACTCTTTTTCAAAGTTTTTTATCTTTTTGGTAACTTCCTCACTAACGCCTTTATAGTTGATTTCCTCTTTTAAGTGCTCTGCACTTAGAACTTCAACAAAAGCTGGATGAAACAGCGATTTGTGGGCTTGAAAGTAATCTCCTATATGTTCAATATCATTTTTTTTGTCAGGATAAGCCAAAGCAGTCATATACAAAACATTATTCGGATAGTGTTCAGACTTAACAGTTAATTCATTTTGGAATGGGTTTATTTCGGTTATTTTTTTTCGATACAAAGCGGGGATAAGCTTACTGTCCAGTGGTACTTTTAATTTTTGAGCCCTTTGATAAATATCTGGAAGCATTTTGCGGTTGATGTCAGATTTAATATCTGCTTGACAAAGGGTATAAAAAGTCGAACTTGTTTTGTTCTTATATTTATCTAAAACCCTCATTTTCACATCTTCTAATTCCATCAATTTTCTAAAAAACAAAGCAGGAGAGCCTAATTTTTTGGAGGAAATATTTTTCCAATCCGACTCAATGAAGGTTTTTTTGAAATCTTCTCTGTAGTACTCAAATTTTGAGGCGGCATTACCCTGAAAATTGACCGTATTCCAGAAGTCTTTTCCCTCAAAATTCATCAAAATGGTGTCATTAGGCTCAAGAATAAAAATCAGGTTTCCTTCTTTATTTTTATCAAAATCACAATAAAGGTAGGCAATGTCATTAAGTGTAGTTTCTACTTCAAACGCGCCATTTTCGTCCAGTAGCAGTTTATTCTGTTGGCTTTTTGCAGCAAATGGATAAATATAAATACTAATATTTCGAGAAGTAGGGTTCTTGATTTTACCTCGAATCGAAACGTTTTGCGAAAAAGTCGCGAGGCTAAAACTCAAAAAGAAGCAGAAGAGGAACATTCGCATGGCTGTTGTTTAGGAGAGGTTTGTAACTCAACAAATATAAAGAAAAACTATATATGTACAGCATGATGTTAGGCTTCTCCGAAGCCACCTTTTTCATCGAATGGCTCTTTTTGCTACAAACGTTATGTCTCTCCGAGACTTTGCATTGTTTGCTACAATTGCTACAAATGTTATGTCTCTCCGAGACTTTTATCCCTTGATTCGTAGGCTGCCTTTATAAATTCCAACAACTTGGCCCAAATTCTGCCTTTTTACGCCCTAAAACCCTCATTTCTTTGAGAAAGTGGGCGTATTCCCTACTTTTGCGTGTTCATAAAACTATTTAGACAGATGTTACAAGCCATTCCTTTTGACCAGACGGCTGCCTACCGCAAACTCAAAACTCACCACAAGAGTATCAGCAAGAAACATTTAAAAGAATTGTTTGCCGAAGACCCTAACCGCTTCAAAAAATTCTCGTTGCGCTTGGGTGACATCGTCGTTGACTACTCTAAAAACCGAATCAATGGCCGTACGTTGGCGTATTTGTGCGACTTAGCCCGCGAATGCCAGCTTTCGGACGCGATTGAAAAAATGTTTACGGGCGACAAAATCAACGCCACCGAAAACCGCGCGGTGTTGCACGTAGCCCTTCGTAACCGTTCCAACACGTCTATCGAGGTGGATGGCAAAGATGTCATGCCTGATGTCAACGAAGTGTTGGAAAAAATGAAAGGCTTTTCGGAAAAAGTGCGCGGCGGCGAGTGGAAAGGCTTTACGGGTAAGAAAATCACTGACATTGTAAATATTGGTATCGGAGGCTCTGACCTCGGCCCCGTCATGGTGACCGAAGCGCTCAAGTCGTACGGTAAAAAAGGGTTGAGCGTACATTTTGTGTCGAACGTGGACGGTACGCACATTGCCGAAGCAGTCGCAAAACTCAATCCTGAAACAACGTTGTTTATGATTGCTTCCAAAACGTTTACAACCCAAGAAACGATGGCCAACGCCCACTCGGCACGTCGTTGGTTTTTGGAAACTGCGAAAGACAGCGCCCACGTCGCCAAGCACTTCGTAGCCATTTCAACCAACCGCACCGAAGTAGAAAAATTTGGTATCGACCCCGAAAATATGTTTGGTTTTTGGGATTGGGTAGGAGGGCGTTACTCGTTGTGGTCGGCCATCGGCTTGTCGATTTCCTGCTACATTGGCTTCCAAAACTTTGAGCAACTCCTTTCAGGGGCGCACGACATGGATAATCACTTCCGTTCGGCGCGTTTTGAGAAAAATATTCCCGTTGTCTTGGCCCTGTTGGGGATTTGGTACAACAACTTTTTCGGTGCTGATACGCACGTTATCTTACCGTATGACCAATATTTACACCGTTTTGCCGCTTATTTCCAACAAGGAGACATGGAGTCGAACGGGAAATACGTCAGCCGCAACGGCGAGGCAGTTGACTACCAAACGGGCCCTATTATTTGGGGAGAACCTGGCACCAACGGCCAACACGCGTTTTATCAATTGATTCACCAAGGCACCAAGCTGATTCCTGCCGATTTTATCGCACCTGCGTTGAGCCACAATCCAATCGGCGAACACCATAAAATGTTGTTATCGAATTTCTTTGCCCAAACAGAGGCGTTGATGAACGGTAAAACGTTGGACGAAGTGGTGGCAGAATTGAGCGGAAAATCGCAAGAAGAAATTGCCAAAATTGCTCCGTTCAAAGTGTTTGAAGGAAACCGTCCGACCAACTCTTTCTTGGTAAAGAAAATTACGCCGCGCGTCTTGGGAAGCTTAATTGCGATGTACGAGCACAAAATCTTCGTTCAAGGGGTCATCTGGAACATTTTCAGTTTCGACCAGTGGGGCGTAGAGTTGGGTAAGCAATTGGCCAACAAAATTTACCCAGAACTTCAAAACGACTGGCCTATCGAGTCACACGATAGCAGTACCAATGGCTTGATTAACCAATATAAGCGTTGGAGATAAAATAGCAAGAAGCAAGGGGGCAAGAGGCAAAGGGCAACTTGTGAAGTACCGTTTTTGCCTTTTGCTCCTTGCCGATTTGCCTTTCAAAATACTGTTTTTTCAACAATGCCCCTCCGCATCGACTTTTTTGCGATTGTTATTCTCCTTGGTGTCGTTCAGGGCATTTTGCTGGGGGGACTTTTTCTGACAGGTCAGCGGGCTAAGTCAGTGGCTAATCGCATGATGGGATGGGTGATGTTGGCTTTTTCTGCGGCGATTTTAGAAGTCTTTTTGTGCTATTCCAACTACCAATTTCAAACCCTT
>JBDHXS010000606.1:0-4164 GCA_039810845.1 Runella sp.
TTGATGTCCTGACCACCGTATTTCCCCCCCGTTAAATATACTTTACCCTTGTGTAAGCAGAGCGCTACGCCTCCCCGCGGTGACCAAGGTGCTCGTTGCGACTCCCAGGTTTTACCATCGGTACTGACCAGTACCTCACTCCCAAATTTGCCATTTCTACTACATCCCATCAGCCAAATTTTGTTGTCATAGACTATGGCCGCGTAGCCAAATATGTCTTCATTGACAATTTTATCGGTAACTTTTGTCCAGTTTAGCCCATCTTCCGACGACCAAACATCTTTTTCGAGCATATACAATTTGTTTTTGAATACTACAAACTGCTGGCCATCACGCTTTCCAAAGGATGTAGAATTGGCTTCTTTTTTCCATTGTACGCCGTCGGTCGAACTCCAGACGTCTCCGTATTTTTGTTGGGTATCGCTGCCACCGTAGAGCCATATTTTATTCTTGAAAACAACTGGATGATAAAAGAATCGTTTGGGCAAATTGCTTTCTTTTGCGAGTAATTTCCAACTTTTAAAATTTGTGCTTCGATGAACGGGAGTCGTTAGTGCAAATTTTTCAATATTCCCGACAAAGTGTCCTAAACCATACACTGACTGGTTAAAATATACATAATCCAGAAAAGCAAGGTTATGAATGATGTTGGTTAAGGGCGATTTTATCCACTGTTTACCATCCAATGAAAAATAATTGCCTTGAGGATGAAAAGCCCATAAGGTATCGTGATGAGAGAGCAATTGAAAATTGTAACTTTTGGAGAAAGCAGCGTGGTCAGTTAATTTAACCCAGCGATAATTGGAACTGACAGGAATTGCAGTTTTGTAAGTAGTAAAGGCCATTGCCAAGATAATGATCCCGCTTAAAAGTATGATTCTCATAGTGTTAAGTGCGTTGGTTTGACGATACAAAACAAAAAATAAAAGGAGTATTTCGATAATTTCTTAGGTAAGATGTCGAAAATTCTTGATGTCAAGTGTTTTTATCATTTGGCGTAACTTTTTTGTGAAAGAACCCCCGAATTGTCTAATTTTCAGCATGGAAAAATTTTTCAGGTACCGTCTGGACCACGTGCTGTTTTGGGTAGCAACGATTTCGTTCCACGCCTACAACAAAAGCTTTATTATTTACAAGGTAAGCCCCCTTGCTTTCGCTGGGGAATTGTTGGTGCGGAATGTTCTTTTGGCAGCGGTCATTTACGGCAATCTATGGGTATTGATTCCTCGCTTTTTTGATACTAAGCGCTATGGGCTTTATTTTCTATCTCTTTCTGGGGTAGTACTTGGATACGTGTTATTCAAAAACCTGCATGATATGTATCTTTTCGGTTATGTGCTGGGTGATACCGAACGACAAACGTTGTTGGTAAATACTTTTTATAATGTTTCTATTGCGGTATTTTATGCCATTTTCAGTATGGCTATTTGGCTCAGTCGCGAGTGGTTTTATCAGCGCGAATTGGTTCAAAAAATCAAGACTGAACAATTGGCTACGGAGCTGCAATATCTCAAATCGCAAATCAATCCGCATATTGTTTTTAATACCCTCAACCTGATTTATGGCTCTATCCACAAAACTAACCCCGAAGCAAGGCAGTTGGTGGTGCAATTTTCCGACTTATTGCGTTATCAATTGTATGAATGCAATATAGAAAAAGTGCCGATTGAGAAAGAACTTGATTATTTGAGAAATTACGTAAATCTGCAACGACTACGCAAAAATGAAAACATGACAGTGAATGTAAAAATAAGTGAAAGCATCAAAGGTTTCATGATAGCTCCATTGCTGTTTTCGCCTTTTGTAGAAAATGCGTTTAAGTATGTAAGTAATTACGAAACCAAACAAAATAGCATTATGGTTCAATTGTATTTGGTGGATAATATACTGATATTCAGTTGTATAAATACCAAAAATGGTAAAGTCGCAAAAACAACTGACGGCTCAGGCGGTATCGGTATTGTCAACGTAAAGCGAAGATTAGAATTGCTCTACCCACAACGACACGAACTGAAAATTGTGGAAGAAAAAGATACTTTTGAAGTAGAATTGAAGATAGTTTTATAAACTTATGAAAATCAATTGTCTTATCGTAGATGACGAACCCGTAGCTCGTCAAATTTTACAAGAGTTTGTCGAAGATTTCGAATGGCTACAGCTCATTGGGCAAGCTGAAAACCCTTTGAAGGCTATCCATTTGTTGACGCAACATTCAATAGACTTATTGTTTTTGGATATCGAAATGCCACAAATGAGCGGACTGGAATTGCTCAAAAACCTTCCTACCCCGCCCGCTGTGATTGTGACTACTGCCTACCCGCAATATGCGCTCGAAGGATTTGAATTGAATGTGTTAGATTATTTGCTCAAACCTATTGCCATCGAACGCTTTCTGAAGGCAGTTCTGAAAGCGAAGGCTTTTTTTGAGCAAAAGCGAAAACCTTCTACTTCGGCAACTGACTACTTTTTTGTAAAATGTGATGGTAATATCGAGCGCATTGAGCTACGCGAATTGCTGTATGTTAAGGCGTTAGAAAATTATATTATCATTCAAACCACTCAACGAAAATACGTCACTTATCTGACCATGAAAGGCTTGGAAGAATATTTGCCTACGGAGCAATTCATCAAAATTCATAAATCGTATTTAGTTCCGATCGCCAAAATTGACCGTATAGAAGGGAATGAAGTCCACATCGGAAACGAAAAACTTCCCCTTAGTCGCAACCTCCGGGCAGAGGTATTGGAACGAATTGAGGGGAAGTTGGTGAAGCGATGATTGCCGCTTAACTAATACCCTTTTGCTAAATTAATTTGATTTTCCAGCGGTTGCCCACCGATAAAGTGTTGAAAGTTTTTAACAAAAAAAGCTACTTTCCCTTCGTCTTCGCTTGCTTGTCCGCCCGCAGTATGTTGAGAAAGAATCACGTTTGGCATTTCCCAAAGCGGATTGTCCACAGGGAGGGGTTCTATTTCAGTAACATCCAACACGGCTCCTGCCAAGCGTTTTTCTTGTAAGGCCAAAATAAGTGCTGCTTCATCCACCGTACTACCGCGTCCTACATTCGCAAAAACAGCATTAGGGGGCAACGCATTAATCATTTCAGCCGTAAAAAAACCTTTAGCACTACCTGGTAAACAGTTGATCACCAAGTCGGTATGTGGTAAAGATTTAAGTAGTTCGTCGGATGAATGTATATTAGCATTTGGGTGCGAACGAGCCACTGTACTAATTTGACAATCAAAACCCGAAAGCATTTTTCGTACCGACTGCCCAATACTACCTGCGCCCAAAATCACCACTCGCTTGCCCGTAAGAAGATTAAGTTTGAAGCGAATGGGCGAGCCTATCCAACGCTTTTCTGCTTTCAATAAAGTCAATTCATCCAGCCCACGGTAAAAAGCCATGATGCCCGCTACGATGGTTTCGGCGCAGGGTATCGAAAAATAATTGGCCAAATTGCAGACGGTTACGGTGGGTAAACTTAAATTTTTATATCCGTCAAACCCTGCGGAGTCCAACTGCCAGAATAGCAACTGTGGTGGGGGAGAGGTAAACCATGTTAGAGGTGGGTTTCCTAAAATGACCTCTGCTTTTTGGAAGGCAGCCAACTGTTCTTCTGTCGAATTTTCGTTTTTGAAAAATAGCGTATGACCTGCGGGCCACTGCTTTTTGAGGGCATTGCAGTTGGCTTCATTAAGGGATGTATTTACAAAAATTTGCATTAGATTTGCGAGAAATTAGTAGAGAGAACAAGGCCGACCGTGTGGTGAGATTTTTTCCAACTTACTGGATTAATCCCCTCAAATTAAATACTGAAATTCAAAGTTATGCTTAATAAGTGGCTCAATAAGCTGAATCGTCACGATTATCCTTTCATTGATTTATTTTATTACCTAATCGTGATTGTTGTCTTTTTTTTACTGGTCATTATTTCCAGTATATTTTTTGATTAAAAATAGAATTACTCAAAAAGAACACTAAGGATGACACAAAGAACTCTTTGGGATCATCACACATTAATTATTATTGAAATCTCACCTTTATAATTATTTTTAGATAGCTATAGCCTCAATTGCATTTGTAAACGCTTCAAAAATTAGTTGAAGTGCTGTTCTTTAGATGTAATAAGCCTTTCCAGTAAAGCGACTCAGGGCCTACAT
>JBDHXS010000607.1:0-4157 GCA_039810845.1 Runella sp.
CAAACGAGCGATTTGATGATTATCCACGACCATATTAGTCAGTTTTTACCCGAAAATCCGTTACGGGGCAAAAATTTAGACACTTTAGGCGACCGCTTTCCCGACATGAGTGAAGTCTATGCCCCCAACATGATCACCCAAGCCCTGAAAATTGCGCAAGAAAACGGAATCCGCGCCCACGCGGGCGTATATGTGAGCGTTACAGGGCCACAATTAGAAACCAAAGCCGAATATCGAATGCTACGAATGCTTGGTGCCGATGCCGTAGGCATGAGTACAGTGCCCGAAGTGATGGTGGCGCGTCACATGGATTTACCCGTTTTTGGGGTGTCTGTTATTACCGATATGTGTATTCCCGAAACCCTTGAAAAAGCCGAGTTGAGTAAAATTCTTGCGGCTGCTTACAAAGCCGAACCTAATATGACGTTGATAATGAAGGAGTTACTCAAGTCGTTGCCTTAAAATCATAATCCACCCACGGCTTTTTTGTATCTTACGGTAGCTACTAAAAAGTTGTAAACGCTCGTGAGGTAGTTATTTTCGGCATTTTGCAGGCTGTATTCGGTGTTTTTTAAATCAGAAAGCAGAATTGTCCCTTTTTCGTAGCGGAAGCGGTCGGTTTCTAAAATTTGCTGAGCCAAAGCCAAATTTGCTTTTGTATCAGCCAAATTAACCTTCTCCTGGCGTAAGGTGTTGGAAGTATTTTGCACTTCATATCCAAAATCTGCCTTGAGTTTCTCAACGGTATTACGGTTGACTTGCGCTTTTATGGCGTAGTCGCGTTTCAAAAGTGCCGTTTGCTTGCCGTCAAAAATGGGTACGTTGAGTTTTAAGCCTACGTAATTAAAAGGAAACCACGTCCCCGAAGCAAAGGGATTGAAAGCATCATTCAATTGTAGAGCAGTATAGTTGCCGTAAGCCGATACCAAAGGGGCCAAGCGTGACTTTTGTTTTTGTTCGGTCAACTCATTGATACGCAAGGCCGCTTGTTCTTGCAAAATTTCGGGACGTTGGTCAGTATTGACTTCCAATATCAACGATTGATACTGCTGAAACAATGTACTGAGATTTTCTGCCAATTCAATGTTTGTTTCGCTTTTTAAGCCGATTTGGTATTTTAAATTTTCGACGCTCAGTGCCTCATCTTGCCGAGCTTTGTTGAGGTTGGATTGGGCATTGTTGACATCCAACACCAAACGGTCGAAGTCGTTTTTGAGCAATGTTCCCTTTTCAAATTTTGTTTTCCCCGACTCTAAGTACGCCTTGGTTCGCTCCAACGATTTTTCGGCCAAGGCCACTTTTTCACCTTGATACAACGCCGCAAAATACGCCTCCGTTATTGTTTGTTTTAGGTCTAACTTTAGTTTTTCGAAGTTGAGGGTTTGGCTTTGCACGTTGGCCTGATTGAGTTGTCGGTCGTATTTGGTGGCAGCATCATAGACTTTTTGTTCGGCACTTAGCCCCAAGTTATTGTTGAAAGGCACGCCCAATACCAATTTTACATCTTGCCCGTTGGCAAAAGGAGCATTTTTAAACACGGAAGTTTGTAGCTGTGTATTCCAGCGCATATCTGCCGAAGCATTGATTTGGGGTAACCACTTAGCCCTCAATTTATCGTTTTCACCCTCGGCCAACCGAATTTGCAACTGCTGATTTTTGAGTTCCCAGCGGTTTTCTAATGCCAATTTGATGGCATCATCGAGCGTCAAGCGCTGCGCTGATGCCATTGGTAGCAAAAAGAAAAGGAAGTAAATGCAAAAAAATGCCTTTTTCATGGCCATTGATAGGTAATTTTTTTAGGTTCTAAATACTTGGGCAGGTTCCATTTTGATGATTTTTCGCATGGCAAACAAACTCCCCAGTATGGCAATAAACAGCGTAACTCCAATCAAAAATAGGGTCAAGTAAGGCGTTATTTTAATGTTGAGGCTGGTTTTAGTGACACTGACAAAGCCCCTAAGCAACACGTACGCCACTCCAAAACCCACTACCGAGTAAATAACTGCTTGCCATAAAATCAGTTGTCGGATAATTCCGTTTGTGCCTCCGATGGCCTTGAGTGTGCCGTAATCTTTGAGGCGGTCGTTGACTGCCGAAAACATCGTCAAACCCACAATAGCAAAACCCGTAATAATGGCAAAAATAACCAACAACCCAAAAGAGGCCACAATACCGCTATTGAGGGCAAAGTACTTCAAACTTTCGTCGGTAAACGCTTGTCCGTCGCGGGCTTTCACGCCCATGAGTTCCTTATTAATATTGTTGACCACCTCCTGATTGGTATATCCTTTCTCTATCTCTACCAAAAAAGCCGACGCTTGGGTGATAGGAATTTTACACAGTTTACGTACTCGTTCAACGGTCGTAAAACCATAAGCTACCCCAAGTCCTTTTGCCCCTTGGGTGTTCCCACTCAAAAACACACGATTGCCGTTGAATTCAAAATGGTCGCCTATCTTGATTTTTTTAGAAGAAATCTGGTCGTATTCATCCGTAATTATCGCTCCTTCTTGTTGTAAATCTTCGAGACTCCCTTTGACAAAATTCCAAGGCCCGCCAACGTGCCTCGGCGACTGTGTACCGATAAGTGTAATCGGGGTTTTGGTATCGTCCTTAAACTTCGCACTCCCCGCCCCTACTACCATTGTATTAACACGAAACACCCCCGCTACCGTCATCAACTCTCTTGATATGCGCATATCCAACAAAGGCAAATCGCTCACTTGCTGACTCTTATCGCTCACTACCCAAATGTATTGCTTATTGTTTTCGGCCAATGAGATGGTTCCCCCAAAAAGGGCAAAACAAATGCCGAGCTGTTGTCCAATCAAAAAAACCGACAAAATGATACCAAACAAGATTCCAAACATCTTGGCCTTGTCGTACCACATAAATTTAAAAGCCTCTTTAAGCATTTTCTGTTAGTTCGTTAGGCATTTTCTGATTTCCTACTTCCTTCTTTCATTACTTCAACATAATAATACAATCAACTCGGCTACCAATCAGCGGCATTTTGCCCGAGTCAAGTCGAATAGAAACATCCCGTACCCGACGGTCTTCTTGTTCGGTTGATTGGTCTTTAAAGAGGGATTTTTGTTTTAAATAATCAGCAGCGTAGCTCACTGTACCCGTTGCCAAGGTATCGCCCGATGTTTGTGAGAGTATAAACGCTTTTTGCCCTACCTGTACTCGTTCGGCGTAGAGTTCATCTACTTCGGTTTTGGCAAACAAAGCTCCATCGGGCGCAAAATCAGCGATTTTAGTATCATTATTAACATAGTCACCCGTTTTTACCAATACCTTCAAGACCTTCCCTCCCATCAAAGCCGCCACTTTCTTTTTTTCAACCACAGTTCTGTAATAATTGATGTCTGCTTGAATCTCCGCTATTTTTCCCTGTGCTTGCCGAATGTTTGCTTCGGCGGTTTGTAGGTCTTGAGTGAGTTTATCAAAAGTAGCTTTACTGTCATCCAACGCTTGTTTAGTTTGGGCATTACCTTTATATAAATCGAGGTTACGTTCATAATTATCCCGTGCATTTTTTTGGCTTACTTTCAAGCTTTCGAGGGTAGCTTGATTGACAGCGACAGTGGCTTGCTGTGTTCCTATTTTGCTTTGCGCCTGCTGCAATTGCGCATTTTCAAGCACAATTTCAACATTGAGCAGCAACTGCCCCTTTCTTACTTCTTGGTTGTCGTTTATCAAGACACTCAACACGCGCCCGCTTGTACCTGCCGTGAGACTCATGATTCCGTCTTCGGGTTCTATACGTGCTACCCCCAAAATTTGGTTTTTTGTCGTTGGTTTAGGAATCGAATCTGTTTTGGCTGCCATTTCTTCTTTGGCCTTTTTATCGCCACAACTCGCCAAAGCCACTACCAAGCCAAAAGCCCACCATCCATTTTTCATTTGTGTAGTTATATTCATAGCGTATATAAGTCTTTATTATACTACTTTGGTCAAATCAATAGGTGTTACAAAACCGTTTTTTACTTCTACGGCACGGTCGGCGTATTGTTGTAAACGAGGGTCGTGCGTTACCACAGCCACCGCCTTCCCCTCCCGAGCAAGGGTTTGAAGTTCTTTCATTACGACCACAAGCGAATCTTTATCTAAAGAAGCAGTGGGTTCATCACACAGCACCAATTTAGGCTAGA
>JBDHXS010000608.1:0-4155 GCA_039810845.1 Runella sp.
GGGCGATAAGGCCCTTGGGTAATGTCATCTTCGCGTGTCCAAACCACTTTTACGGGCTTTTTCACTTCGCGCGAAAGAAAACAGGCTTCTAGCAAAAAATCGTGATAGGCTTTTCGTCCAAAAGCACCGCCCAGCAATGCTACGTTGATTTTTATGTTTTCGGGTTTGATTTTCAGGTAGCCAGCCAAATCACGCAACGCCCAATCTGGTCCTTGAATAGGTGCCCACACTTCGGCAGTTCCATCTTCCTTTACATGTGCAATGGCATTTTCTGGTTCCATGGGAGCATGAGCCAAAAAGGGCGTTTCATACAGTGCTTCCAATTTTTGGGCTGCTCCCGCAAAAGTTGCTTTAAAATCACCTTCTTCTTCGGCCTTTAAGCCTTCGCCTGTGGCAGCTTCGGTACATTTTTTAAAGTAAACTGACGTATTGTGCGTTTTTGCCAAATCTCCGTTGTCCCACTGCACTTTTACAGCTTTTTTAGCGGAAAGTGCCGCCCAATAATTGTCGGCAATAATTGCCACAGCCTCTGCCGTACGGTGCGGCATAGGGCGTTCACATTTTAATACTTTTTGAACCCCTTTGATTTTAAGAGCGGCGGTATCATCAATGGAAACCACTTTCCCGTGTACCAGAGGACTGTGGATCATCACGGCATAAACCATGTTCGGCACGTCCACATCTATCCCGAAAACCGCTTTTCCCGTAACCCGTGCAGGCACGTCCAAACGGGGAGCGTATTTGCCGATAATTTTGAAGTCTTTCGGGTCTTTCAGCTTTGGATCTTTCGGAATCTCAAATTTGGAAGCATCATCCGCTACTTCGCCGTAGGTCAATGATTTGCCGCTTGGGCGGTGGAAAACCTTGGCTTTTTCGGCATAACATTCACTGATGGGCACGCTCCAACGTTGGGCTGCCGCTTTGATAAGCATTTCTTTGGCTGCAGCTCCCGCTTGCCGAATGGGTGTCCACAAAGCCCGTACGCTGCTGCTTCCTCCCGAAGTTTGGTCACCGTATTTTCCTTTTCCGTCTGATTGCAGAATCGTAACTTGGTCCAAACTCACTTCCAGTTCTTCAGCTAATAAAGAAGGCACTGCCTGCGTCGAACCTTGCCCCATATCAGGACGAGGATTAATCAACGAGATTTGACCTGAAGGTTGAATGACAATAAATGGATTGATTTCAAGTGCCAAATTCAGCGGGTCGGCACTCATATTGACAACGGCGGCCTTTCCTTTAGCTATGCTCGATACGCCCAGTACCAAACTTGCTGATGAGAGTCCGAGGGTTTTTATAAATGTTCTTCTATTGCTCATGATATTAGATAGCTTTTTCGTTCGTTAACTACTTTCCTCCCGTCACTTCACTTTTGATTCCTTTCGCTTTGGCAGCTGTATGAATTGCCTTACGAATACGGTCGTAGGTACCGCAACGACAAATATGTCCCTGCATGGCCGCGTTAATATCGGAGTCAGTAGGATTGGGTTTTTCTTTCAAAAGCGCAGTAGCCGCCATAATTTGGCCCGATTGGCAATAACCGCATTGAGGAACTTGCTCCTCAATCCATGCCTGTTGCACAGGATGCAGATTGGTTTCGGTACCAATACCTTCAATCGTGGTAATTTTACTGTTAACAACGGCTTGTACGGGAAGAACACAGGAACGAGTGGGTTTGCCATCCATGTGAACGGTACAAGCTCCGCATTGGGCGATACCACAGCCAAATTTGGTGCCTTTCAGTCCTACGAAATCACGGATTGCCCACAGGAGAGGCATTTGAGGGTCTATGTCAAGGTTATACTTTTTGCCATTGACATTCAGGGAGATAGCTGCCATAACTTACAACAGGTCTTGGTTTATTTTTTAGTAAAGTTTAAGACAAAAACTGGCAAAATCAAATTTTAGGAATGAAAACACAATTTTTTGCCCCCAATCTGCAAAAAATAAGGATGAATTAAATTGACTTTATTTTAGAAGAAATCAGGGCTTTATTTCGCGGGATAAGTTATGAGTAAGGCCCGCCAATGAGTCAGTAAAACGAGCTTTTCGGACGACGGCCCGTTTTAAAAGACGAACATATTCGGACTTGGGAATCTCAATGGCCCCATATCTACGTACATTATCATTGATGAACTGGGTGTCGAGCAATTCAAAACCTCGTTTTTTGAGAATTTCGATCAGGTAATGAAAAGCTACTTTTGAGGCGTTACTCACGGTATGAAACATAGATTCACCAAAAAACGCAGCTCCAATGGACACGCCATAAAGTCCACCTACAAGTTGATTTTCAAGATATGTTTCGACACTATGAGCAAATCCTAGATGATGCAGTTCGGTATAGGCCGAAATGATTTCTTCGGATATCCAGGTGGCTTCATCACCTTCACGAGGAGAGGCACAACCTCTCATTACTCCTTTAAAATCGTGATTGATACGTATCTCAAAATAGGATTTGTTTAAAATAGGGCGGAGTGATTTGGAAGGTTTATAAGTATCAATGGGAATAATAGCTCGCGGGTCGGGCGAGTACCAATACAATGTCCCATCCGAATCTGCCATAGGAAATATTCCGTTCATATATCCGTAAATAAGATCGTCGGCAGAAAGAAAAGTCATGGCGCTAATAGGAGGTTAAAAACAAAAATAGTATCAGTAATGTTGAAAAACAAACATAGTTTACAGTTCATAGTCGGCAGTCCACAGTAAAAGGTTTGTCTTTATTCACACACTAAACTAACAGCTTATGAAATGGATTTGGAGTATTTTTATCTTAATGATGGCTTGTTCTGCCGAAAACCCAACAAATATGGAACCAGATAATCTTATTGATAAAAGTAAATATCGGTACTTGTCGCTTGGCGACTCTTATACCATTGGTGAAAGCGTAGCACCCGAAGAGCGTTGGAGCGTGATTTTGACGGATTTGCTCAGAAAAAACAATGTGAATATTGCCGACCCAGAAATAATAGCTCGAACTGGTTGGACAACAGCAGAGTTAATGGATGGTATTAAGAATCGCAATCCAAAAGGCCCTTATAATTTAGTTTCTTTATTGATTGGGGTTAATAATCAGTACCGAGGGCAAAGTTTGGAAAGATACCGAACCGAACTACAGGAACTTCTTCAACAGGCAATTGGATTTGCAGGAGGTAATATTGAGCGTGTTTTTATGCTTTCCACGCCGGATTGGGGCGTTACGCCTTTTGCCAAAGGAAGTGACCAAGCAAAAACGGCTTCTGAAATAGATGCTTTC
The DNA here is from genome assembly GCA_039810845.1 of Runella sp. GTDB lineage: Bacteria > Bacteroidota > Bacteroidia > Cytophagales > Spirosomataceae > Runella. The sequence continues at coordinate 3,254 of JBDHXS010000608.1, forward strand.
AATCAAGTAGCGTTGGAAGAATGTGAAAAACTGGGAATTGCTTTTATAGATATTACACCTTTGTCACGAGTAGCAAAAAATGATATTTCTTTAATTGCGGATGATCAACTTCATTTTTCGGGAAAAATGTACCGTCAGTGGGCAGAAAAGGCTTTTCCAACGGTACAAAGACTACTTAGATAAAATAGAGTAGTTTACTAAGGTATTTTTGGCTTCACCTAATATTTTAGACGGATTGACATAACTCAAGTCACAGAATTTATTGATTAAAAAAGAAACTAACACCCAGAGAAAATCGTAGTGTACGGGCGTCAGGGCGGTCTTCGATGCCTCTGCTGTCAATTTGAAAGGTATTAAATTTACCAAATGTACCCAGCGCGTTAGCCTGAATGGCAAAATTGGGGGAGATGAAATAATTTAAACCACCTCCAACCGCTAAGGCAGGCCCTTTGAGGCGGTACTCCACTATATTTCCGTTGAACAATACAGGATCGATTACCAAATTGATACTGCTAAATCCTGCCTCCAAATAAGGCCGCAGAGCTTGGAGAGTCCCGCCAAAATTTACTCTTAAACCCGCTCCAACATTTGATATACTATATTTATTCCACTCATTTTTAAATTTAAAGGTATAACGGTCATAACGGGCAAAAATTTCGAAACGCTGATTAAGACCATACCCTATTCTAAGCCCTCCGCCTACTCCCAGCGGCTCTAATTCGTCTAAATTTAAAAAGTAGCTTGATGACCAGTTTCCTACCCCGCCGCTTACGGAAACGTTCAGACCTTCCGTATTGGAACGAATGTCCTGAGCTTGCAGCGTTATTCCGGCTATTAAACTGAAAGTCGATAAATAAATCTTTCGTAACATGGTTTTTGAAGGTTTTAAAGTTGGACGGTTA
>JBDHXS010000609.1:0-4128 GCA_039810845.1 Runella sp.
ACGAAACCCAATCAAGTTGTGGGTCTATACCTCCAGAAAAGTAATGATATCCCAAAGCACCTATCAGCCAAGAAATCCCAATCAGCCCTGCTGCTACAACAGTATATTTGGCTACGCGACGCCGAAAGCGAGGACGTGATATAACTTTTTGGTTTTTATGCTCGAACATGAAAATATGTTTTTGTAAAATTAATGCTGAAAAGATCGGTATCTACCTCTGATTTTTTACATTTACCTGCAAATTTACACGCCATGATGAAAATGGGTTTTATTTCAGGTTTACTTCTTGGTTTTCTTTTCAGTTGTACCGAAGAATGTGGCATTATTGCCGAACCAACGCTTGCTATTATTTTCCCTTTTACTGCGAATAAACCTGTTTTTACTAAAATTCGAGCGATTAACGGTGTAAAAGAAATCCCCAAAGAAGGTGTAAAATCTTCTACAATACATTCTTATGGCGATATTTATTTGCCATTGAATCTCAATGCTGATCACACAACTTATATTTTTGAACAACGTAATCGGGTAGATACTCTCACCATATTTTATCAAAAAAACATCTACGATATAAACAAAAAATGTGGTTATATCGTAGATTTGGAAGCACCTAAGCTGGGGAATAAAATCGTTTCCTCTTTCAAAAGAACACAGGCAGAGTATTATAGCTATTACAGCAAGCAAAAATCTTTTACTTATCGAGAGGGTGGTGGTGGAATTGTAGTTCAAATTAACGAGTTATGAGATTAGTATTACTGCTTTGCTTCTTCACTTCAACATTTGCGGCCATAGCCCAAGATAGTACTTATCGGTTACATGCGGTTGGGGTTGATGCTTTTAAGAATGTTCCATTCTTGGTATTTTTTCAGGAAAAGACAACCTTGGGTCTATATACAGGAGAAAGAAGTAGTTTTTATAATCCCATAATCGTAGAAGCCTATGGGCAGATTACCACTTTAAAACCCAATACATTTCTCAATGTAGGAATTGGCTATGCAAGCATCGAACGTCAGTTGGAACAACGTTTACGGCAAAATATCAAAGGGTATTATCTGAAAATAGGTAAAGAATATCATAGTAAATTTCGCCACTCTATAGAAAACATCTTTTGGGGGTATAACCTTATTCTGACTCGAACGGCAGTTGAAGGATTAATAGATTTACAAGGGAACTATTTTCCAAGTTACAGTACTCAACTCCCAACAGATTCAGGTTTTGGAATTGGTGGTGATTTTTCAGTAGGATTCAGCTTTTTGCTTTTTAGGCGCTTGCAAATGCGTGTAGTAAGTAGAAGTGGAGTTGCTGTTTCAAAAATTAGCAGCCCAAATGTGCCTTATCTGCCTGGGGTAGGCATACGCTTATCAAATAGCTTGCTATCATTGTCGGGAGGAGCCACTATCCAATTATTTTATCTGATCAAACGTTCTCCCAGACATAATCTCTCAAATTGATATTTTTATTTCCCATACCAAAGAGCGAACTTTGTAGTTTGTTCAATATCAAATCCTTCTTAACAATGCTCTCTCGCCGCCAAGAACGCGAACAAATTAAAAACACTCTAGGATACCGTATTTGGAGTGTGGCGTTTACTCTATTTTATCCTGTTATTTCCCTGTTTGCCTTCATATTTACGGCAATAGTTCGTTTGTTCTCTGGAATTTCGCAGGGATTAGTTTGGCTTTTGAAAGGAGGAAAGCGCATCTGATGACAGACTTTGTTGCAGAACTACTGGAACAAAAAGTAGCGCAGTACAATCGTCCTGATTTTATCCCCAATGACCCCATTAGTATTCCGCATCAATTTTCGCGTTTGCAAGATATTGAAATCATGGGCTTTTGGGCAGCGATATTAGCATGGGGCCAACGCAAGACCATCATCAATAAATGCCATGAGTTAATCCAGTTGATGGATGGTGTGCCTTACGATTTCGTCAAAAATCACACCGATTCCGACTTAAAACGCTTCCTGAATTTCAAACACCGTACCTTCAACGCAACAGATACACTCTATTTTCTGCATTTTTTTAAAGAATACTATCAACAACACGATTCGCTGGAAGTTGCTTTTACCAAAGCATTAGCATGTGATGCACCCAATATAGAAAAAGGGTTGGCGGCCTTTCACGAATTATTTTTCAGTTTAGAAGATTTTCCTGAACGTACTCGCAAACACATTGCTACGCCAGTGCGTAAATCTTCATGCAAGCGATTGAATATGTTTTTGCGCTGGATGGTCAGAAAAGATAACAAAGGCGTCGATTTTGGTCTTTGGGCTACCATTAAGCCTTCTCAACTTATCTGTCCTTGCGATGTACACGTAGATCGCGTAGCCCGCAAGCTCGGTCTCATCCAGCGCGCTAATACTGATTGGCTTACGGCCCTTGAGCTTACCGAAAATCTCAAACAGCTCGACCCCAACGACCCCGTAAAGTATGATTTTGCACTATTTGGTTTGGGGGTAGAAGGTGAAATGTGATTATCAGTCTTACTTAGTATCTGTTGATTTCCAACTTTGATAAGCCTCCTTCGTAAGAAATTTTGATTTTCTTTTTGGCTGAGTTATAGTTAGAAGTCCGATAAAGTCCATCGCTGATTTTCTCAAAATTATCTAAATCTTTAGAATTGAGCGCACCATCTATTCTGAATTCGCAACCTACTGACTCAGGGATTTCGATGTCAATGGAAGCAACACCTGCATCAATGTCTATTTCTGCATCATTTTCAACGTTTTCGCCCAATTTTAAATCTACTTCGGCAGCTCCCGCACCAATTTTCACTTTTTTAACTTTGTAAGACGATAAATCAAACTTACCTTTTCCTGCTCCCAAACCCATATCAAATGACCAAATAGGGTGATCGCTCAAGCGCATATTTACGTGATTATCCATATTATCTAAATCACGGATACGAATACGCTTGCGATTAGTGCTGTCTTTGCTTTCCATTTCAAAATCCACAATGCTGGTCTTAGTAGTTTCATTGCGTTTAGTCGTCATTACGTAGTTCCCAAATTCAGTTTCAGCATCTGCTTCTACGAGTTGAGAAGTTGTTCCTTCGATTTTGAACTCACCTGCCCCTGCGCCAAAATTTAGTGTTGCTTCTATAATCCCAGCAGCCAATGGCTCAGAAAAGTGCGTTTCGCCATCCTTAGAATAAGATTCAGAACGTTTGTCATACTCATCATGGTGATGATCATCGTCATCATCAAAATCGTCCAAATTAAATTCGATTCCTCTATCTTGCCAATCATCGAATTTTTTGTTGGCACCATTAATAATGGCAGACGGAATCGCTATCGCTATTAATAGCGCAGTTAGAACTCCTGACCAACTTTGCTTGAGTAAGAGGCTAACACCTGCTAAAATCAACAAGACTGGCCAAAAACGGAGTGTCATACCCCAATCAATGTGAAACCATCCGAGAGTTTTAGCCATAAGTAACAAACCTACGGCAAGTAAAAATGAGCCCCAAAAAAGGGCGTTTGAAGATTGTTTCATGGCTTTGGGGGTTAAGAGATTTTCTTCAGTTTATCTTTAAAAATTAGAAGTGCTCCACCAACAATGAATAAAGCTGGCCAAAAGAATCGTTCAAAATCAAACCAATCGAATAGTTCACGCATTAGCAAAAGTCCCCCAATCAAGACGAGGATTACCCCCCAGAATGTGCTTTGATAGTTCATGGCAATTAAAAAGTTTAGAGGTTTATATATTTAAAAATTAGGCTTTGGGCTCTTCTCCCTCAGCAGAAGTCTCTGTCGTTTCAGAGGTTTTTGGCGGCTGCCAGTCATTAATGGGAGCCGAATCAGTCCACGAAGGAGTAGCACGCTCCGTATCTGCAATAGATGTTTCGGTTTTGGCATTGTTGCGCATTATCAAGAAAAGGCCAATTCCAATGAGTATTGCTGCAGGGATGAATTTCTGCAAGTGCATCCAATAAAAAAGGCGGTCAAAAAGCATAAATCCGCCAATAAGAAGAAGCGCGTAACCAATGAACTCAGCTCCTCGCCCAAAATCTCTTTTGGAGTCGGTTACATTAGGTGAAGCCCAATTAGTTTCCAAATTTTGGGTTGTTGATTGGCCTTTAGGTAGAGCTGCCCACAAAATAATATAGATTAAAATGATGGGAAATCATT
>JBDHXS010000610.1:0-4121 GCA_039810845.1 Runella sp.
CTACCGTTTTAAGGCTGTAAGAATTCGCTCCGTTATCGGTGGTGGTGATTACTTTCAACTTGGCTTCGCTTTGTTGGGTCGACGGAAACACCTTGATAGTTACAATTTTTTCTTGGTATTTTTCGGTCAGTTCAAACGGGAGTTCCATGGGTTCTACGCGCCAGCCCGTTGGTACCTCAAAAGTGATTTTTCCTTTTACGTTGGCTCGGTGTGCTTTCACCAGCACATCCACCATTTTGGGTTGATTGTCAGCAAAAACATATACTTTTTCGGTGACGTTGGCAGTGGCTTCAGGGCGTACCTCGTAGGGGCGATATACCTCTCCATCAACAGGGTCGGTTGATTTATACACCCAAGGTTTAGTAAACACAAACGACTGACCATCAATAACAAAAGTAAATGAAGTTTGCAATACAGGAACATTTTCGGGGGTGCTTAACTTCGACTGATCATCAATCTGAAATGCCCCGTCTTTAATAGGTTTTTCCAACCAATAGGGCTGACTGATGGGTGTGTTTTTGGGAATGAGTGGCGTAAATGAGAAGTTAGATAACTCATTGTTTTTGAGGTCAAGCGTAAGGGTGGTGTCTTTTTCTGCCCCTACAAACTGCAAACGTGTGAGTTTGAGGGGATAATTACCTCTTTTTACCACACTGACTCTTACGTTGGCACGGTCGCCTTGCGCTACGGCGTAGTCGGTAGGATTGGTTTCAAACCAAAGCCCCAGACAGTTTTGAAGTAATGTTTCTACTTCGGCTTTTTTCTGTTGAACGTACTTATTTTTGGTGTCCAACTTGCCCAATTCTTCGTAAATTTTTACCAAAACGGGGACCGAAGAAGCGGGATAATTAACGTTGTAGTTGCGGATAGCTTGGTCTATTAATTGTGCTACTTGTTCGCTGCCTTTTACGCGGTTCCATGTGAGATCAATGCCATCAAATAAGTCTTTTTCGGCGGGTGTACCGTCTTTGTGTAACATAAAATCTACGCGGGCGTTGCGATTGGCTCCTGAGCCAAATCCTTGGCTTTTGTGCGAACTACGGCTTTCGGCGGCAATTTCGGCGTAAGATTTTCCGATGTATGGGTTATAACCACCAATGTCAACGGTGATAAAACTACCTTTATCGGTGGGTTTTTGGTTGTTAAAACCAGGCGAAAAAGAATTCCAAACAATGCGCTTGGGTTGCCATAGCTGCACTTCTTTGAGTTGTTCGGGAAATTTGGTCGGGTCGTTGGCCATGTTAAAGGCCAATTCTGCCAAAAATGCCGAGGAGTTGTGGTGACCGTGTCCTGCCCGTGCATCGGGTGGAAAGCGCGTGATAAGCACGTCAGGTTGGCTTTTACGAATATGATACACTACATCTGAAAGAATGTTGTTTTCACCCCAAAATTTGAGCGTTTCTTCGCGGGTTTTTGAAAAACCGAAATCATAAGCCCTCGAAAAAAGCTGTTCGGCACCATCAATACGACGGGCGGCCAAGAGCTCTTGAGTTCTGATGATTCCGATGTATTCACCTTGTTCGGGGCCGATGAGGTTTTGGCCACCGTCGCCTCGGGTGAGGGCGAGGTATTGGGTTTTTACTAATCGTTCTTTAGATAAATACGTGAGCAGCAGGGTGTTTTCGTCGTCGGGGTGCGCGGCAATGTGCATAGCACTACCGACTACATTGAGTTTTTTAAGGTTTAAAAGAATCTCGCTCGACGTAAGAGGTTTGACTTGGGCGTGGAGGGTTTGGCAAAATGCGATAAAAAAGAAGGAATAGAAGACGGTTTTTCTCATGGGTTGGCGTTTTTGCGAGTGATTCGACAAAACTACAAAAACTAAGGAAAATTTCGATAGAACATTCATTGGCTTCTCGACCGACTGCCCAAATATCAACTCCAAAGGGTGCTTTTTCTATACAATTAGGTGTTTAAGGTCGCTACAGTGTCAAGTTACTATTGACGATGAATAACATAGGAAATTGCTTTAGACTTAATTTTCTGGAGCGAACCAAAACGGAATAACAGTGTAAATTTGCCAATGACGTTTTGGAAGACTATCTGGGTCGATTATCTTGATAGTGACGGTGTTGCGACCTGTTACAAGGCGTTTAGTGGCAATATAAGTTGAGATACCTGGTGTTTTCTGTACACTGTGTGTTTCGTATAAATAGTCAATGTTTTGATATACAGAGTCGTTAAGAGTAATTTGAAAATATTGCTGAATGCACTCCATCCGCGCTTTGTCCAAGTTTTTTCTTCTATTTTGCCTTCTAAGCGAGTCGGGGGCTATGGGTACTTTGCATATTTGTTCTACGCCCGCGTCAATACTACGCGTATAGTTGATAAAAATTTTTAAAAATGGGTCACGAACTACATCTGACTGAATACTGGCCTCTGCTATTCGTTCCCCTTCGGAGCGGAGGTTGTCGTACTGATTGGGAAGTAGCTGATAAGCATACGAACCACTCGAATAAAACTGTCGCGACTCAAGCCACGGGAGGCCATTGTGTTCAAAAAGCTTTTGGGCAAAAAAGGCAACAGTAATTGTAAAAAAAGTGATTGTAATACCAATCGTTGTACCTAAGTAGCGACGATAAGACACGTGGGATGCAAATACCAGCATGATGTGATTCATGGGTTTGTAAAGTCCAAAATACATCCACTTTGAGCTGTTTGCCATTTGGGTGTAGAACTTGCCCCAATAGGGATGTTCTCTCATTCGTTTTTGACTTAGAATCAAAAAAAAGCCTCCAAAGCTAAAAAACACGACGATCAGCACATTGTTGATTATACCGCCCCATTCGGCAAATAGCTTGGGTGCGAGGCTTTTGAAAAATACGGCAAACACAAAGCCACCCAAATACATAATCGCCATTATCAAACTAAACAGCACCAACACAAACGCGATAGAAAAAATCTGACTGCAAAGTCGGTCTAAGCGAATGATAAAATCGTCGGAATCACCAAAGGTTTTACGGTAATTTTCACGAAGTTGTTCATTGACTTTGGGAAGTTTTTCGTAAACGATTCCGTCGGGATAGACGGCCCGCAAACCCACCATACCTACCCAAAAAGCCCGAAGAACAAAATGAACCACGAAGGTGGCAATGAGGAAATAGGAGGCTGTTTTGGCAACCCCATAAGCCATTATTGGCAAGACAAGATTCAAGGGTTGGTCGTTCATTAAATAATTTTCAAAGAATGAGTCCAAAACCGAATCCATGAGTTCGGGTAAAAAAGAGGTGGAGTAAATAGCGGCCCCAGAGATAAGCATTTCCAAGTTCCAGCTTTGCCCTGAAAGTTCAGATAGCCAATTTTTGCGGTCGGGTTGGGGTGATTCCATAAAAAGAAATAGTACTGTTAGAAGTGAGATTGTGTTAGGAGGACAAAAGAGAATCAGAAGCAATATAAGGCTAACTATGACAATGGGCAACAGAAAAAGAAAAATTAGCCCATTTGAGTAATTTAGAGGAGTTCTGTCTTACTATGATGTATTCATAGTTTAATTGGATAACCTCATGGAAAGAAGAAGTTTTGTCAAACAACTAACCAAAGGAAGTGCTGCTGCTGTTGCGCTGAATACTTCGTTGACTTCTCAGGCTACTGAATTCTTACTACATGATTCAAATGCCGAAGAACTGTCCGAACACAAAATTGCGGAAATTAGCTATTCGCGGGTGCAGTTAAAGTGGCCGCGATTTGTGGGTAAAAATGCCCGCCGCGATATTCACGGCTATGGCCCCAATGTAAGTGTTTGTACGCTTACGACCGACAAAGGGGCAAAAGGCTGGGGGATGCACGGAAGGCGTAACGATGAAAATATCGTCTATTTGAAAGGCAAACGAGTATCTGATATTTTTCAGCCCTCCATTGGAGTGACCGATCCACAAGCCTTACCCTTTGATATCGCACTTCACGACTTGGCGGGCATTATTCTCAATAAACCAGTCTATGAATTGTTGGGCCGTAAAAAGCCGATTACTACCAAGTGTTATAGCGGCATGATTTATTTTGATGAACTGGAACCGAAAGAAGGGCCTGTTAAGACATTGGTGAAAGGCATGGACAATATTGTTGAAAACTGTTCGAGTGATTACAAATTGGGGTATCGTCAACTTAAACTCAAAATTGGTCGA
>JBDHXS010000611.1:0-4119 GCA_039810845.1 Runella sp.
AACCGAGTTTTTACCTGTCAAGTAAGCCTATTTTGGGGTACTTAACCATTCTCAGTATTGTACAAATCCTATTTGTCATTGTATTTTTTAGTTATTCAACATCCATGCAACAAAGCCTATAGAGGCATTAAATATAAGAAGGGATTTGGTAATAATTAATCCACAATTTTTTTTGCCTGCTTTAGCAATGTCAGCGGGTAATATGAGTCTTTTCTATCAACAAGCACTACCTAATCGTGAGCAATCATTAATACTTGCAAAGGAGGCTTTGCAAAGTGCTTTACCCTATGAAAAATATTTGATTAATGCTCAACAGATAATAAGCTTAGTAAAGCAAATTGTCGAAAAGTGGGGTATAGATTTTACTGCTTTTTTACAGGAGGCTATGGTTAATAAATGAAGATACAATTTGAAGAATTACAAATAAACTCCGATAGCTCGTTTAAGGTGATGTACAATCCAAGGATGAATGATTTCTTTTTTTGGCATTTTCATCCTGAATTTGAGTTGGTTTATATCGAAGGCGTAAACGGGAATCGGCACGTAGGAGAGCATATTTCTCGCTACGAAGGGAGCGATTTGGTATTTATTGGCTCCAATATCCCTCACCTCAATTTTGACTATGGAGTGAAGGAGAAATACGAAAAAATAGTCATTCACCTTCGGATGGATTTTCTGGGAGAATCCTTTGCCCATATTCCTGAATTGTCAAGCGTGTTTCAACTTTTTGAAAAATCTCAATTGGGAATAGCATTTGGAGAGGAGACGAAACAAAAAATAAGCGAGCGTCTGAAAAAACTCTACTTTTTGCCTCAATTTGAGCAGCTGTTGGAAGTTTTGAGTATTTTTCAGCGTTTGGCAAATGCCACGGATATAGAACTTTTACATTCTAAACCCGTTGAAAATCAATATACCAAAAAAGACCAAGAGCGTCTCAAACATCTGTATAGTTTCATTGACGAAAACTTTCAACGAAAAATAGATATGGAAGAAGTTGCCAGCCTCACCTACTTCACAGTTCCCGCTTTTTGCCGTTATTTCAAAAAGATGACACGCTTAACCTTTACCGAATTCTTAAACCACTACCGAATCAATCAAGCTAAAAAATTGCTGTTGCTTGACAAAAATGTCACCGAAACCTGCTTTGAGTGTGGTTTTGAAAGCCTTTCTTACTTTAACCGAACGTTCAAAAAAATAACGGGCGAAAACCCGTTATCCTTTAAAAAACGCTATTTGAACAAATAAGAAAGCAATCGGCAATTGGCTGTAAGCAATTGGCTATCGAAAATGGGGGCTCAGCACTCACAAATCGACAACCGTACATCGGCAATCCAAAATCGAAATTAGTATTATCGCGAATTAATCGTATCTAATGGCACATCAGGAGCTTCAATATCTTCGTCAACCGAAGGCGGCAACATAAACAACGAGTCATTATTTACATTGGTAGAGTCAGATTGGCGCTCAATAGGAGAGGATGGCGCACAATCACGGTAGCTCTTAATGATTTTGATAGTGGGTTTGGGGAACGGTCCGCGCTGGTAGCCGATGCTGGCATCCTCATAGACTTTTTCCAGAAAACGACCCACCAATGGCAAGGCCGTTTTTGCGCCTTCGCCCAAGTTGGTACTGCGGAAGTGAATACTGCGATCGTCACCACCTACCCATGCACCCACGACAAGGTCTTTGGTTACGCCCATAAACCAACCGTCGGAGTTGTTGGAAGTAGTGCCTGTTTTACCGCCGATTTCAAATCCATTTTTAAACAATCCGCCAAATGTCCAGATATTTTGTGAAGTACCTCCTGGTTCTTCTATACCTCCTTTGAGCATGTGAACCATCAAAAAGGCAGATTCTTCGCTGATTACCTGTTTGCTTGCTGGGGCAAAAGTTTCCACCTCGCTGCCATTGGCATCTTCAATGCGGGTGACTACCACAGGATCAGTATGCCGACCGTGATTGGGAAATACTGAATAGGCTGTCACCATATCATAAAGAGATACATCAAAAGGCCCAAGCCCGATGGAGGCAACGGCTTTTAAGGGCGTGGTAATTCCCAGCTTATGGGCATAATTAACAACGGATTGAGCACCGATTCGGTTGGTTAGATGGGCAGTAACAGAGTTGATGGAGCGTGCCAATGCCCTACGTAAGGTCATTTCTTGGTAGGTAAAGCCGCCTGTGGAGTTTTTAGGTCGCCAAATTCGAGTGGTATCTCGACCCTTTACCTTTTCCCGAACTTCAATCTGAAAGGGCTCATCTTTCATTTTGTCGCAGGGAGCTAAGTTGAACGCTGAACTGTCAATGGCGGCGCAATATACAAAAGGCTTAAAGGTCGAGCCAGGCTGGCGTTTGCCTTGCTGTACGGCATCGTATTTAAAAAACTTATAATTCAATCCTCCCACCCATGCTTTTACTTGGCCCGTATAAGGATCCATGGCCATCATACCCGCGCGAAGAATGCGTTTGTAGTAATTGAGCGAATCTATGGAGCTCATGATGACTTTTTTCTCTCGACCGGTTTTCCAGTCGTAAATCATCATGGTATCTTTTTTATTCATATAGTACCAAATCGAATCTTGACGGACAACCGAATCCAACTTGGCAAACTGCTTGGAAAGAGCTTTGTAGCGATCGGTGCGTTTGGCTACGTCGGTCAGAAAGTTAGGAATTTCTACTCCTTTTTCGTCGCGCCACGGATTTTCGTTTCGCCAATGGCCTTCAAAGGTTTGCTGGAGCATTTTCATCCGTTCTACCGTTGCTGCCACGGCATGTTTTTGCATTCGAGAATCAATTGTAGTATAGATTTTAAAACCGTCGGTATAAGGGTCGTAGTCATTTTCTTCACCCCATTTTTCCATAAACGCTTCTACACTCCCGTTGAAATACTGATAAATAGCGTACTCGTTGTCTTCATCATTGAAGCGTTCGGGGGTGAGGTGAAGTTCTATCGGCAATTTTCCAAGCGAGTCCGCCGCTGATTGTTTTAAATAACCATACTTTACCATTTGCGCCATCACAGTATTGCGTCGAGTTACGGAACGATCGTAATTTTTGACGGGATTGAACAGCGTCGTCCCCTTTTGTAAACCTACCAACACGGCTGCTTCCTGAATGTTGAGTTCGTACGATGATTTGTTGAAATAGTATCTTGCCGCAGTTTTGATTCCGTAGGTGTTATTGGCATAATCCACCGTATTGAAATACATGGTCAGGATTTCTTCTTTCGAAAAATTACGCTCCAACCGAATGGCTGTAAGCCACTCTTTGGTTTTATAAACGAGGGTACGAACAAGAGGAACATTGCCCAATAGCCCACGGGCTGATTTTCGACGGGTACGAAACAGTTTTTTGGCTAATTGCTGCGTAATGGTACTGCCTCCTCCGCGCTCTCCTCCTTGCAAAATCCCAACAGCTACACCCATCAACGCCCGCGAATCGATGCCTGAGTGTTCATAAAACCGTACATCTTCGGTAGCTATCAGGGCTTTGATAAGATGTGGCGAAAGACTGTCAAAATCAATAGGGGTACGGTTTTCTGTGTAAAGTTTTCCAATCAATTGCCCATCGGCAGAATAAATCTCGGAAGCTTGCGCTACTTTTGGATTTTGGAGGTCTTCGACGCTTGGCATACTTCCACAGAGCCACAAAAAATTGGTTTCTACACAAAAAATATAGAAAGCAAATGCGCCTATTCCATATAATAAAACTTTCCAAGTGGTAACGACGGGGCGGTAATAAGGGGAGTCTGTGTCAACGTGTTGGTAGTATGTTTGCCAAAACAATTCTTTTTTGCGTTCATAAGCACCGACCCAACCATCGAGTCGTTCCTTCCCGAACAATAAGCTGAGTATTTTGTATAAAAGACTTGATAACCAGCTAAATAATTTCCTGAAAGGAGTCGTTGCTTTTGACCAAATGCTACCCAATTTCTCCAAAAATTCCTGCATGACTGAATACCGAATGAGTTTTAGCGTCAAAGATAGGGTTATTGGGAGAAATCAAAAAATGAAGTGTCAGGAGTGTATACTTTTATCTTCTAGTATCATTGGAAATGAATTTCATTTAGGGTACGGAATAACATCCACTTCTACCGAAAGGCTATGCTTACCTGAGCTA
>JBDHXS010000612.1:0-4109 GCA_039810845.1 Runella sp.
ACTCCCAACATTTGCTCATTAGTAAAAACAGCTTCAATTGATTGGCCTGCATAGTCAACATGTTTCACAAATCGCTTTTTGATAATGGGCAAAACTTTCTGTAAATCAGGCTTTAAAACCATCGGATATGCATTTCCATCAGGGTTATAGCAAACAATGATTTGCTCTACACTACCATTACGATCAAAGTCATTGACGTAAAGTTGGGCAGGTTCTTTTTCAGTACACTGGAGTTTAGTATTACGACCTAAGTTTCCTACTACAAAATCTATATCTCCATCCCCATCAATGTCAGCGGGCTCAATGGTATTCCACCAACCACTCGACTGAGGAATCGAACGATTAAGTGATTGGGGAAATTTACCTTTTTGGTTTTCTAAAATCATGATTGGCATCCAATCTCCCACAGCAATCAATTCTGGGAAATCGTCTTTGTTGATATCTATCCAATGGGCGTCAGTGACCATTCCGAGTTGATTATTCATCATTACTTGTTTAGTGACATTACTAAAGTGTCCCGAACCGTCGTTTTGGAGCAAATAGCTCTGCGGATTGTAGCCATATTTCCCAGAAATCATACGTGTACCTACAAATAAGTCTTGGTCGCCGTCGTGGTCGTAGTCGGCAGCAGCTACACATGAGCCATTTTCAAAAATGTTTGGCAAACCATTGGAAAGTGCGAAATTTCCTTTTCCATCATTTAAGTACAAGGCATCAGCCAGTGCTGTCTCACCCTGCATAAACTCATTTCCACCCGTAACCACGTATAAATCAAGGTCTTTGTCGCCATCTGCATCAAAAAATGTAGCGGCAGTTTCATCGGCACTATTAGGATTTATAAATGCAGCTTGCGTTGATTTACTGAAAACTCCGTTGATATTTTGAACGAAAAGTGCCCTGGGTTTACCTGCTCCACCTCCAATGTAGGCATCGTCCAAGCCATCGCCGTTTATATCTCCTATTGCCAAAGCGGGGCCTTGAGTAGAGTACATTTGTTTGAGCAGACCATCGCGGTTGTAGTCAACGAAATTATTTTCTTCATGTAAAAAATCTAAGCCAGACACAGCTGTTATGTCTTTAAAAGGTGCAGCAGTTGCTTTGGGTGTTGGTATTTTCCAAATTTGTTTTGCCGCGCCATAGTTCAGCGTAAGCTCTGTGTCTGCCTTTACGTTTTTTAAAGACTGCTTTTTATCATCGGGCCAAACAACCGTTAAAGAATCTATTTTGGAATTATTCCCTAAGCCAAATACCAAATTCAAATCGCTCGAAGATTGAAACCCACGGTTAGGCATTTGCTGCAAATACTGCGTTTGTCCTTTTTGATAAACATACACCTTCGCGCCAATTGCGTGTGGATTGGCACCCGTACCTTTGAGTTTTACGCGTAAAAAATGTGTTTTTAACTTCTCAACGGATTGATTTCGAAATACACCCAAAGCAGCATTATTGTTGTTGACGACCAAATCCAAATCGCCGTCGTTGTCTAAATCTCCGTAAGCAGCACCATTTGAAAAACTGGGTTCTCCCAATCCCCAGTTGGTAGCCTTGTCTTCAAACTGAAGGTTTCCCTTATTTCTGAAGGCAAAATTGGGTATCGGTGTTGTCGAAATCATATCCACAAACTTGCGATAATCAAACTGCATTCGCCCCTCAATCATGGCCTGGATATTACTTTGGTCAGACAAAAACGCGACGTAGTCTTGGTCGGTCAAGTTTCTGACAATACCATTGGCGATAAACAAATCCTTTTGACCGTCGTTGTCCATGTCGAAAATCAATGCCCCCCAACTCCAATCCGTTGCATGAACCCCTGCCATTTGCCCTACCTCTGTAAAGGAAGGAACTTGAATAGTGGACGGTGGACTGCCGACTGCCAACTGCCGACTATTGACCGTGGACTGCGGACTATTTCCTTGATTCAAATGCAGCATATTGCGCATATACTGATGCCAATAGTCTTGTTTTAATTTGAATTCAGTAAGCTCATAACCTTCAAATACAGAGGTAGTTTTGAGTCGTTTATCATCGCGCGGAAGCATATCGGTTACAAAAATATCCAACAACCCATCGTTGTTTATATCAGCAATATCGGCACCCATCGAAGATAAGCTGATGTGACTCATGCTTTCTTCGAGCGATTCTTTGAATGTCCCGTCTCGTTGATTGATGTATAAGTAGTCGCGTTCGTAGAAGTCATTAGAAATATAAATATCCAGCCAATTGTCATCATTGACATCGCCAATCGTAATGCCTAACCCAAACGCAATCAAACTTCCATAAATTCCTGCTTCTTCACTGACATCGGTGAAGCCCCCCCGCCCGCGCGGCGGTGGTGCGCCACTGCGACCGTCCAATGGGGAGCTTTTTTTTACTCCTCCATTGGGGAGGTCCGCCGATGCGGTGGGGGGGCCATCATTCCGAAACAATTTATGCCCCCCGAGAGCATCCCTAAATTTTCTAAAATTTTGATATTGAAGTTTGTCAACTGGAGTAAAACTATTATTAAGCAAATACATGTCTAAGTCTCCGTCGCGATCATAATCAAAAAAAGCGGCGTGAGTTGAAAAACCACCGTCTAAAAGGCCATACTCGGTTGCTTTGTCCACAAATTTAGGTACACCATCTGGCCCAATTCCCTGATTAATAAATAGTTCGTTACCACGACTATCCCCTTTGATATTTCCTGCATTACATACATAAATATCCATCAAACCATCCCCATTCACATCCGCAAAGGTAGCCCCAGTTGACCATGCTTTAGTACCACCTACTCCTGCGCGAAGTGTGACATCATCAAATTTCCAGAGGTCGGTCGCATTTTTACCTTTGTTGAGATACAAATGATTTTCTTCAAAATTGGACGTGACATAGATATCGGCCCATCCGTCATTGTTTATATCACCTATCGCTACTCCACCACCGTTATAAAAATTACGGTAATTAAAAATATTGAGTTCTTTTTTATCAAGGATTCGGTTTACAAATCCAATGCCTGTGCGAGAAGAAGATAAAGATTCAAAAAGATTTTCATCGGCTGCCTTGTTACAACTACTCAACAATAAAAGATAGGATAAAAGAAGAGAGTAATTGAATTTTAAGTTTTTCATCATAGGTTTTGTTATTCTCCGAGAGCAACACATCTTTTTCGCAAAATTAACTAAAAAATCCAACGCTGACAGGGTTCAGAACCCTGTCAGCGTTACTTTACAAAACAAAAGCGAGTGAGTTCATCGCTCACTCGCTTTTATTACAAAATCTGTGGGGTTTTTAAAACCTCACAGATTTGTGTATATTAATAACCTGGGTTTTGTGTCAAACCTGGGTTTGCATCACGACGTTGTTGTGGAATTGGGAACAACAGTGTTTTAGCAGCAGGCTCTTTCATGAACTTAGAAGTGAATTTGCCACCTACTTTGTTGAACTCACCAAAACGAACTAAGTCGTTACGACGCCAAGCCTCCCAAGCCAACTCACGGCCACGTTCTGCCAAGATATTGTCAAGCGTCAATTGAGCTGCAGTCCAAGCTGTTACACCAGCACGAGCGCGCACGATGTTGAAATCTGGAAGTGCGTCAGCTGCTTTTCCCAAACGGAACAAAGCTTCGCCACGCATCAAATAAACGTCAGCCAAACGAAACATAGCCCAGTCGTTATCTTGATCTGAAACGGTATTCCCGCGTTGGATTTCGTATTTACCAAGACGTACACCTGCTCCTTGGAACTCAGGGTCAGCCGATGTCATTTCATCTTTAGTCATAACAGGATCAAAGTTCAAATCTTTACCGTTATCATCTTTCAAGGCTTTGCCATCAGCACCATATTGAACACCAGAAATAAACATGTTACGGCGAACATCGTTGCTTGAGAAAGAGTTATAAAACTCGGCAATTGTACAGAAACCATTCCAAGGCTGACCACTCAAGTTATAAGTACTTTGGCTTTGGTAGTGAAGCGTACGGTAAGCAATGTTCATACCACCTGCTTGGAAACGGTCAAAAGGAATCGCCCAAATGTTTTCTCCTGAACCTTCATTCTTCACTGCAAAGTTTGAAAGGTAGTTAGATTCTAATTTGAATTTACCAGAGTTGATAATGGCAGTACAAGCATCA
>JBDHXS010000613.1:0-4094 GCA_039810845.1 Runella sp.
GTAGAATCCAAATCAAGCGCTCGTTCGTAGGCTTTTTGAGCTTGGCGGTGGCCATTTGTCCCGACGTACGCATTGCCCAAACTCAACCAAGCCTCTGCCGACTCATCGCTGAGGCGGCAGGCTGCGTCGTACTCAAGTACTGCTTCTTGGTATTTACGCTGACGATAGAGAGCGTGTCCCAACCCCAACCGCGCTGCATAGCGATAATAGGCATCTTTGGTGTCTAAATATTCTCGGTATAGCAATTCCGCTTTTCCATATTCATTTTGAGCCAACTGCACATTACCGCGCTGCACCAGCAAGCGTGGCCCAGAAGCGTGTTTGCCTGTTCGGATGGCAAATTTTTCGGCCTTCTCGTAAAATTTTTCGGCTTGTTTATACTCTCCCAACCGAAACAATACATTGGCAGAGAGCTCGTGAAATTCGGCAGCTTTGGCAAAACCCACTCGTTTTCCCCAATCTTGTGCTTCTTTCAATTCTCCTAATTGATAATTGGCCAAAGCCACATTGAAGCAAAGCGTATCGGTAGGATGCGCAAATTCCCAAGTAGTGAGGCTTTGACGAATTTCGCCCTTTTGAGCTTCCCATACCCCTTTATTGTGCAAGTACCGCTGCCCTATACCCGTTTGGGTCATCATCTCAAGCGCAGCATCGTAGTTTTTTAGTAAGCCATTGACCAAAGCGAGATTATACACAACCGTATCGTTGTGTGGGGAACTTTCATTTGCTTGCTGTAGAAGTGAAAAAGCGCCGTAATAACGTAGTTGATAGGCTTGTTGAATACCTGCATTATTGAGTTGTTTGAAGCGTTTTTCAGAAAGTTTAGGTATAATTTTTGCGGGAGACACAGGCACTTTTGGCGGAGAAGCCATTGCCAATGTACCTTGGGTATGTGTAGAGTCAACCTCTTTGGCCCAAACGGAGCCTAAACAGGTCACCCACAGCATCAATAAGCCATTTACAAGCCTACATTGTAGCATTTCTAATCCAATGTTTTGGGTAGCTAATAACTATTCATTTACACGAACCGTGCCATTTTGGCTACTTTCAAAAATTTCAGAACACTGGGTTAGGATAGGCCGTAAAAACAGAACGACAGAATCAACAAATCAACGATTGTTAGTAAAAGTACTTGTAAACATTGGAAAATCAAAACGTGAATTAGGCTTATTTTGGTCTGCAACCCTTTTTACCAATGGGTAGCAGAGATATTGGCACGCCCATACAACGGTAAGAATCAGTTGTATGAGCATGCTATTTTTGAAATTTTAGTAGCAACTACTTCCCTTTTAGAGTCTTTATTTCAAAAATCCTGACGCTATTGGGTTGCATATCCACGGCAATGCCTTCTACCGAGTCCACGTTAAGCGTTTGAGGGTGATGAAAAATTTCCTTCAACGAATACTGCGCCTGCGAAGGCAATCCCATAGTTTCCCAGGCGTGCACAGGGATTTTGATGGTAGTTCTAACAGAATTTTGCAAATCAAAATTACAGACAATCAACAGCTTCTGTTTATCAGAATGGCGCAGATACGTGTACATTCTGGCATCGTTGTAACCTGCTTGACCTTTGTTGGCGTATTGCAAATCATAAAACGCCCCGTTGTGAATGGCATCGCTGCCGTTGACGAGTTTGAGTAGGTCAGTGTAAAACTTACGTAATTCTTTTTGTTCGCTATTAAGTTTTCCGCCGTCAAATTTTCCCTCGTTTACCCACGCTTGGTATTCGAGTACGCCCCAGTAGTCAAACATGGTGGTACGCCCATCTTCTCCCGAAAATCCCTCGGCTACGGTAGGATTTACACCTACTTCTTGCCCAAAATACAGCATCAACGGCCCCGTGTGAAGCGTAGCAGATACGACCATGGCGGGAATGGCATGAAACGGATTTTTTGCAAAATACTTGGAGGCAATGCGCTGTTCGTCGTGGTTTTCCAGAAAGCGCAACATTCGGTTGCCAAAATCGCCCGACTCCTGCTGCCAGACACGGGTAATGTCTGCCGTGTGTCCGTGTCCTTCCATGAGGCGGCGAAGGGCATCATACAGCCCCACTTTGTCGTAGAGGTAGTCAAATTTGCCGCTAAAAAGATAATTGCGGTATTCGGCAGGGTTGTAGATTTCGGCGATAAAAATCGTCGCAGGTTTTACTTTTTTTACTTCGGGAATGACCCACCCCCAAAATTCAAAAGGCACCATTTCGGCCATGTCGCAGCGGAAGCCATCCACGCCTTTATCGGCCCAATACAGCAAAATATCGCGCATTTTCAGCCACGTACTCGGAATTGGGTCAAAGTGTTTAGTACGGCCATTCAGATAATCAACACCGTAGTTGAGTTTGATGGTTTCAAACCAATCGTTAATGCTCGGCTTGGCCGCAAATACGTCATTACCAGTGGCTTTAGCAGGAAACTCTTCATACGGAAACGCCTGAATACCTGGTGGAATAGGCACATTATCTGGTACTTGAAAGGCTTGATTGGGCAGATAATAAAAATTGTTTTGGGCATTAAAACCCACGTTTTTGTTATCTTCCTCTCCAAAATCTTTGACTCCCTGCGGTTTGGCATCTGAATGATATTGCCGTGCTACGTGGTTGGGAACGCAATCAATGATGGCTTTCAGCCCCGCTTTGTGCGACCGAGCCACCAATGCCTCAAATTCTTTCATGCGGTTGGGAACATCCACGGCCAAGTCGGGGCTGACGTCATAATAGTCTTTGATGGCATAAGGAGACCCTGCAATGCCTTTTACCACGAAAGGATTGTCTTTGGGAATGCCGTTGGCCGAGTAATCGGTCATGGTGGCATGTTCGATTACGCCCGTAAACCACACATGCGAAATTCCAAATTTTTTGAGCGAAGTAAGGGCTTTGTCTGTGATGTTGTTGAACTTTCCAACGCCATTTTCGTCGCGGGTTCCGTAAAATTTGTTGGTGGAGTTGAGGTTGCCAAAGAGGCGCGTGTAAACTTGATACAGAACGATTTTGTCAGATTGAGGTGGGTTCATACGGGGTGGGTTTTTAGGTGAAGGCTGGGCTATGGCAGTTATGCAGAATAAGCTAACCGCTAACCCAATAGCAGAATTAAGGTAAGGTTTCATTCATCATAGGTTAAAAGAATCAGTAAACTCCTTCGTCTTGAAGCAATTTTTCAATATTGAGGACTTGACCATCCATCAGCAAAATATCATCTGTCCAATTGATAATTTGCCAAGGTTGATTTTTGTGAGCCACAACCACTTTTTTCATTTTAGTCGTTACCCAAAACACAGTTTCGACGCCAAAATCAAGCAGTTGTTGCGTTTTATCTATAATAAAATCCATTTCGTTGATTCCTTCGGGAAGTTCTATTTTTATATCAACTTCTCCTACCAAAATAGGAGGTACATTAAAATAGTTTTCGGAAAATAAATCTGGCACATCTATTTTTCGATATACTGCTATATCATTAGCCATATTTTTACGCTTAGCCAGATGAAGTCCCGATTCTCCTCCTACAACCCAATACGCCGAGCGATTGAGGTGTTCGCGTAGATAAAACATAATTAATGACACCAGCAACGATTGCAGGACACTACTACCCATAATTTCTTCAGGAGATTTCTTTTTGGTTAAAATAGCTTTATAACCTTGATAATAAAAGCGTTTACCGTCCCATTCCTCTCGAACGAGTCGCTCAGAAACGATACGTTTTCGGCGTTTGGCTGGTTGATTAAGGGCAGTCATTATAGATTCTTTTTTCAAAAATACACGGATTCACTCATATTTGCAATATGCAATCACCCCTCCCACTTCGCCGTGTGCTACTTCTCAGTACGGTTCATCCCGCTACTGACCCGCGGATTGTGGGCAAAATTGCGCCCAGCTTGGCAGAACACTACGAAGTAAAGATTCTCTTACCCAACCAACCTCCTCCGCTCGGCTTATGGTACGTCCGAATGCCGTTTTTTAAAACTTTGCTTCTTCGGGTTTTGTTGTGTCATCCGCTTGCCTTCGTCGAATTTCTCCGTTTTCGTCCACACATTGTTCATATTTTTGTAGCAGAGTTGCTGCCTTTGGCTTTTGTCTTTCGATGGCTGGGGGCAGAAGTGATTTA
>JBDHXS010000614.1:0-4093 GCA_039810845.1 Runella sp.
TTCCCATGTACGATTGGTTTCAGGAAGGATGTTTTCGGCATTACGAATCGTTGTTGGATAAGCCGCTGAGTTAAATGTATTCCAAGCGCCAATCGTCGTTCCGTACGTTTGGTTGGTAGCATAAATACCCAAATCTGACTTAGAAAGTGTCCAAGAACCACGCAATTTCCAGAAATCAAGCCAAGAAGGCATTGTACCTAACACTTCACTAATCACGAAGCTACCGCCCACCGACGGATAGAAGTACGAACGTGAGTTTTTAGGCATGGTTGAGCTCCAGTCGTTACGGCCTGTTGCATCCATGAAGAGCATATTTTTATACGAAAGAGTCAGTTTTCCGTAGGCGCTATTTACTTGCTTCGCACTCGCTCCCACGCTTACATTCGGACGTTCTACTGAGTTATTCAATGAATAATAACCTGGGATCAGAATACCACTTCGCGTAGCACTATACAAATTGTTGTCTTGTAGTGTATAAATTGCAGCACCTGCCAAGGCATCAATCCCCAAGTCTCCCAAGTTTTTGTTGTACGTGATCAGGGCATCCCCGTTGAAACTATACCCTGTTCTTTTATTGATTGAGTACAAACCAGGGGTATCCCAACCACGGTTTGAAAGAATGTTTGGTGGGTTACGTTTTGTTTCGTCGTTATTGTACAAATCAAAACCCGGGCGAATAATCAAGTTGGCACCCTCAAAAAGTTTGTAGGTAGCTGTCAGGTTAGCATTCAAACGGTTTTCATACACACCCCATACTTTTTCGTATGCCATGAAATACGGGTTGTCGTACCAAGCTTTATAGTGCCAATTTTGCTGTACATCAGGAATCGCCCAATAGTTATCTTTGTAGTCGGCCAAACGATATTCTGGCCCCATCCAAATCAAGATATTGTACATGTATCCTTGGTCGCTATACCCTGCGCCCATGATTTGTGGTGCATTACGCTTATTGTAGCCCATTTGGCTCGTCAATTTAAAACGATCTCCCACTTTCATTTCACCACTTAGGGTAAAATTGTAGTTGTTCGACTTCAAGTTTGGATATTGGCCTTTGTTGTAAACGTGGGTCAACGAGGCACGGAAACTACCATTTTCGCCCGTTTGCGCCACGCTTACGCTATTGTTGGTAATCAAGCCCGGTACCAAGAAGTCATTAAAATTATCTTTGCCGCTGGATACAAGTTCGCGCATTTCCATCTGCTTGGTAAATGGATTCCATTGGTTTGCCATTTTACCCGCGTCCAATTTTTGTCCCCACACGTAATCAGTTGGGTCATAAACGCCCCCAATCCCTGCGCTATAAGAACTTTGCACTTCTGGAAGCATCAAGAAGCCCGCATTGAACATATTGTTGGTATTGACAGTCACGGTCAATCCTTTGTTAGCCGCGCCCTTTTTGGTAGTAACAATAATAGCCCCACTTCCCCCGCGTGAACCATACAAAGCCGAAGCCGTAGGTCCTTTCAAAACATCAATACTTTCGATGTCATCTTGCGCGATGTTGTTGAGGGAGATGTTATTGTAAGGTACACCGTCAATTACAAGAAGCGGCGATTCACCCCGCAAACTGATAGCTGGCATTTGGTTAAACTCAGTACTGTTACGTACCCACAAACCAGCAACTCTACCAGTAAGTGATGTACCCACACTTACTCCTTTTACGGTCTGAAGCGAAGGCCCTGCTACTTTTTGTACGGCATAGCCCAACGATTTTTCTTCGCGCTTCACCCCCAAGGCCGTTACCACTACCTCATTCAAGATTTTGGTATCGGTGGTCATTTTAATGGTAAGCGATGTTTGGCTACCTACCACTATCTCTTGGTTAGCATAGCCAATGAATGAAATAGAAAGAACCGATTTGTCGCTCTTCACTGAAAGTTTAAACTTACCAGCGGCATCTGTAAGCGTACCATTGGTTGTTCCTTTTTCAACGACGTTCACTCCTGGAAGTGCCTCGCCATTCTCATCGGTAATTGTTCCAGTAATGTCTTGTACAGCTTTCTGAGTCCCTATTTTGTATGAGGGTGGGGTGGCAGCATACGCCCCCATAATGGTTGAACTGGTTAGAACAGAAAGCGAAAGCATTGAACCCGCTACAAATAACAATGGGTTCCTGTCTTTCAGCAAATTGTAGGAAAGTAGTTTTTTTCGCATGTGTTTTTCATTAAAGTTTGAAAAATAGAATAACTGGGGATGCAAAATCTCCGTGATGACCACGGCGGTGACGTAGCGCGATACTTGAATGGGAAAAATCCCAGATGCCAAAGTCCATAGAAGACAGGCGAGTGTTTGGATGAGAAAAGAGATGTGGCTAAATAGTTTGTTGGGTTTATTTATTGGGTTATAGATGAAGTAATTATTGAAAATCGTCTTTGCAAATAGCAACCTTCTGCTTATCGACTAAAGTCGATACTACCGTACTACTCTTTCGGTGTGACAATGTACTACTTTAGATTAATATTATTTTAATACTTTTTTTGAGTACGGACAAAGGTAGTAACTTTTGAATAACTCAAAAAAATAGAATTATAAGATTCAAATTTAATTACAGAATGTTAATGTAAACTTGGATAAATCTCCAAAAATGTTTAGCAAAAATAAACTATGTGCTAGTATTATAACCTTTTGAATGAAAATACTTACTAAAATAATCGTGTTTTTGGAATAGAAAATTATTGTAAAATTTATGGAATAATTGTATTATACTAAGATATGTCTAAATGGCTTGTTTTGACAGAAAGCAGAAAGTGATCCATGGTTGAGTTGGGAGAAAGCTGTCTGCAAAAATGCTTCCCTGATATACTTTCGATTGGGTTTAGTCTAAAAATCCGACTCCTTATAAGTAAAATCTCCTTATTAGCCGTTTTATTTAATTTGTAAGTCTTTAGAATTAGTTGATTCTCTCTAACAAAAGTTTGATTGACCCATGTTTCTTAAAAAACACTCTAAACTGCAACTTTCAGCGGCCTTTGGAACAGCCTTTTTGGTGGTTTCGTGTATGAAAATGCCCCGAAGCAGTCAACCTGTTATGGTCAAAGAAGACCCCACCAAGGCGGTAAGTAAAGCCAAAGAAATTCGCGAGAAAACAGCAGTTAAATTGGGCGAAGGGCTCCAAATGACCCTTTGGGCCTCTGATTCACTGGCTCCCGACCCCGTGGCAATGGCCATTGATGACCAAGGACGTGTGTATCTCAACCGTACCAACCGTCAGAAAAACTCAGAGTTTGATATTCGAGGTCACCGCGACTGGATGACCGAATCTATTGGCTTACAAACGGTAGAAGATCGTCGTGCTTTTTTGCACAAAATCTTTGCTCCTGAAAAATCAGAAACCAATAACTGGCTGCCAGATTTGAATGAAGATGGCTCGCACGACTGGAAGGATTTGGCCGTAGAAAAAGACGAGGTATGGCGTTTGGAAGACACCAACAACGACGGTATTGCCGATGTATCGCTCAGAGTTGTCAATGATTTTTTTGATGAAGTAACCGATGTAGCTGGCGGGATGCTGGTTCGTGCCAAAGATATGTTTATCGCTATCGCACCTGACTTGTGGCGATTAGAAGACAAAAATGGCGACGGTATTATGGATAAAAAGACATCTATCAGTCACGGCTATGCCGTGCATATCG
This sequence comes from Runella sp., assembly GCA_039810845.1. Classification (GTDB taxonomy): domain Bacteria; phylum Bacteroidota; class Bacteroidia; order Cytophagales; family Spirosomataceae; genus Runella. The sequence continues at coordinate 3,633 of JBDHXS010000614.1, forward strand.
GTTTTAGTGGACATGGTATGTCGGGCGTGACAGAAGGACCCGACGGTCGGATTTACTGGAATATTGGCGATATTGGGGCAAATATCACAGCACCCGACGGAAAAAAATGGGAAAATCCTAACTCTGGACTTATTGCCCGCTCCAACCCCGATGGCTCCGACTTTGAAATCTTCGCTTCGGGGCTTCGCAATACCCACGAATTTGTCTTTGACGAATATGGCAACTTGATTTCATCAGATAACGATGGCGACCACCCTGGTGAAAGTGAGCGGTTGGTACATGTGGTACAAGGACACGATGCTGGCTGGCGCTCCAACTGGCAATATGGCAAATATACCGACCCACGAAACAATAAATACAACGTGTGGATGAATGAGCGCCTCTACAAGCCTCGTTGGGACGGGCAAGCCGCTTACATCATTCCGCCGATTATGAACTACCACAACGGCCCCACGGGTATG
>JBDHXS010000615.1:0-4088 GCA_039810845.1 Runella sp.
AAAAAGTGCTGGACGAACTCAATCATCTGCCTTTGACTAAGCGTTTTTTGATTGCGTTCTTTTTTTATAATATGGGTGTGCAGACGGTGATGTATATCGGAACTCTTTTTGGAAGTAACGAACTGAAATTGCCTGATAATGCCCTTATTGTGACAATATTGCTACTTCAATTGTTGGCTATTGTTGGGGCTTATTGTGGCGCAGTGCTATCAGGGAAATGGGGGAATACAAAAACTATTGCTGCGATTTTGTTTATATGGATTGGCGTGTGTGTCGCTGCTTATTTTGTTTATACAGAAATGCAGTTTTATGGATTAGCAGCAGGCATTGGCTTTGTGATGGGAGGTGTACAATCACTTTCTCGTTCGACTTATGCCAAGTTTTTGCCAGAAAATACCCCCGATACGGCTTCGTACTTTAGTTTTTATGATGTCTGTGACAAGTTCTCTACTTTTTTGGGAACGACCATTTTTGGGGTAATTACCCAAGTATCAGGGATGCGCAATAGTATTTTATTTTTAGCTCTAATTTTTGTAATTGGATTGCTTATCCTACGTCGAATACCTTCACAAAAAATTTATCGTACTCCTTTGAGTGCTTCGTAAAGTTAGTATATTTGTAACCCCAATTAGGATGTTAGCTCAGTTGGTTTAGAGCGCCGCCTTGACAGGGCGGAGGTCATGGGTTCGAGTCCCCTACGTCCTACAAAAACCCTCAAAACACGCTGTTTTGAGGGTTTTTTACTTAAAAAGCATCCATGAGTTTAAAATAAAACGCATTATTACCTTCTGAGGAGCGAGCAAAATCAATACGAGAATAAAGATTTTTCTTTTTGTTAACCAAAATTCGCAAGCCTAATCCGTACGTATAGTGAATATTTTTAGTGGAAAAGTTACTTATATTTTCACTGACCATACCGCTGCTACCAAACGCTGCTATTTTTAAAAAACGATTGATTCCTTTGCGATATTCAGCCTGAAAAGCTACCATGTTTTTATCTCGATAGCGTCCTTGTACCATACCACGCATCATATTTACGCCACCCAGTCGAGGTAATTCGCGAAGGGGCACATCTCCCCAGGAAAAATTACCTAATATCTGAAATCCAATAAATTGATTTTTAGGGAGTTCAAAGTATTTTCGACCATCCAAGAGCATTTCTTTAAAGTTGTACTCACTCTGTAATTTACGGTTGTGAGGTACATAACTTAATTCCAAAAACCAGCCTTGGGTAGGGCTAAAGGGGTTGTCGCGAAAATCAAAAATAAGATTAGGGCCAATCCCTGAAGTATGACTGTTGGCGCGTCCTCGTACGTCGTTGAGTAAATCCCCAGTCGAATGATTAAAATTGATGTTGCGGGTTGCACTTATTTGTATTTGTAAACCTGCAAAAATATTTGGAACCATTTTACGCAAGAATTCTCCTTGAAAATAAGTACGGGAATAAAACATCGTGGTAGGGCTATCTAAGTTTAATACTTCGTTGCCGATACCCCAGAAATATTCGGAAAAATCAGTGTGTCCTGCTTGTCCTCGGAGTAAATATTTTTCGTTTCGAGTGTAAATTTGCCAGATAGGTTCAATGACCAGTTGGCGTCGAGTACTGTAAGTGGCTACCAACCAAGCAAATGAGTCTCTACTTTGGATACTATCTCTGGCATGACCGGTATTGAAAAAATAGTCTATTGAAAAGCCTGCTCTTAGTCCTGTTTCAGGGGAACTTTGCACGATAGGCATTGGAAAAAGTTTTACATCACGGTTTACAAGTGAATCAGGATGGAACTTTTGTAGCCATCTTTCTTGCTTTTGAGCATAGGAAACGTACCCGCATAAAACAACCAAAAAAACTTGGTGGAAATGGATAAAATAGCGAGGCATGAAAAATAGATGTAAATACTTGGGTACCTCTATAATACAATCAAACCAAAGATTTTGTTCAGAATGATTTAAAATAGAAAATTTAAGCTTACTTCAAATAGTGGTTGACTGCTTCCAGCCACATCGCTTGCCCTTTGCAGTTCCAATGTGTATCGCTGAGGCTGTACACTTCTTGTGAATGCTGAAAAAATGGTGTCCAACTATCAATAAACGGTGTTTTGAGCATAGGATTTTGTTGAACTCGTTCGATGAGGTGATTATACTTCCCCATTGTGGGAGCCACTATGCTGGTTTTATTAGGAATGATAGAAAGGTAAACTTCATCAAAACCCTGTTTTTTATAATACGCTCTTGTCTGATTTACTTGACGAATTAGATTTTGTAATTCACTGTCAGAGAAATAGTTGAATGAAGATGTGATACGAGTGGAGTCTGTGTCCCAACAAAATAAAATATTTTTTTTATCAGGTGATAAGGCTACTTGGTCATTGTGACGCCCAAACCAATTGAGATTAATTGCTGCTTTCCATTCTTTCAAGTAGAGAAATATATCTGCTGAAAATAGAAAACTCGCCAGAGATTCCTCACTTTCTTTGAGTACCTGCTCGGCATCTTTGTACATCGCCAGAAAGAAGTCAGATACTTGAATGTTGGGTTTTTGAGTTTCGGAGTTTTTTTGTGATTCTAAAGCAAAATATCGCTCGTTTTTGATGGTAAGCTGACGGACTGGTACAGCAAAATGTTCCCGAAAGTGCCTTTCTACTGTTTGTAGGATTAAAATATTGCGTTTGGTCGTATCTAATGATATGTGGAGCGAGTCGTTCCAGTGGATTCTTACATAGCCATTTGTTTTGAAATCGTCGGCATTGATACGCTCTTTTTCGGTAAAACTATCACCAATGATGTAGAGTGCTGTGTTACTCTTTGAATGATTTCTTGCAAATTTTTTCGGACAAGTCTCTGTCGTTTGTTTAAACTGGGCCAAATTGGAAAGGCGATACAAATCGCCGTAACGATAGGAGTCTTTGGTTAGCCCCCATTCAAAAGCTGCTCGGCGAAGCGTAGGATGGCAGCCGACAATCCAAAGAATGGAAAAGATAAAGAGAAAGCTATATTTAGCTAATTGCTTCATAGTTAACGCAGAATCCGCAGCTATGCCACGACTTACCTAAGTTTCAGCGACCAAGTTTGTAACTTTTTATTGGCATAACTGTAAATCAACAGTTTGTTGTATCCATCTACTAAACTTACCCGAACGGGGATTTCACTGGGGAAGGGCTTGTCTCCAATCTGGTTGCCTTTTAGGTCGTACAAAGTGGTGTAATTTCCTGATTTTACACTTAGAAACTTCACCTCAGAACTTAAGAAATGGTATTGTACTTGATTTTGGTTTTCGACAAGTCCTTTGGCCGAAAACAGCTCATTACCACGTTTATCCAATATAGCGAATTGGGTTTCCGATTCGCGAAATAAAATCCAATCTCGGTTATTGGTAGCGGCTCTTGCTCGAAAATAAGAAGTTGGGTCTGAGCGAAAGAGCTGTCTTTTACTGGTGATTTTACCTCCTAGTGTTATTTCAAACAACTCTCCATATTTACTCACCCCCAAAAGGTCTGTGGTGCCGTTTTCAGGTGTAAATACACCAAAGAAGGGGCCAAAAAAGTTGGTTTTGAGGTCTAATTTGTATGGCTCTGGCACTACGCCTGTTTCACTAATTAGCCCTACCTGACCAGGTGCTTGTGTAAAAAGGAAATGACGTTTCCCTTGGTATTCTACTTCATGAATAGGTAGTAATAAATCTACAAATGGGCGAGAACTATTGAGTACAACAGGAGGCTGACTGGGGCTATTCCAAAGATATAGGAAACCGCCCGTATCTATCACTAAAAATCGAAAACTGCCTTCAATACCACTTTCCAATCGCTGGAAACTACGGATAGTACGGCCAACGGGTAGCCGCACGGGAGGAAGAGCCATGTAACGTTGACGATCGTCTTCGTCTATCACATTCAAACTTTTTTCGGTAGCAAAAATGTATTGCAATCGCCCAATACTCAGGAAGTCAACAGAGTAAATATCCCCCACAATAGGGGCGTCCAATTGCGCTATTTTTCGCTTTTTCTCTTCAGCAAAAGGGTTTAGTAATTCGCGGGATGGGGTTATAACTACGACTTTGTCCAAACCACTCGGGTAATTGCGCACAGTGAGAT
>JBDHXS010000616.1:0-4085 GCA_039810845.1 Runella sp.
GCCGCACTTGTGAAGAAGTATGGGTTAAAATAGGGGATGAGCCATGAAAAAGTTACTATGGCTTTTCCTGTTTGCCCATAGCCTTTACGCCCAAATGGGGCTATTAAGTCCTTACGGAGTTGAGTTTCCGCGCTTTTCAGCGGCAGCTCGCCCTGCACCCAATACGGTTGGTATTGGTACAATGCTCTTTAACTCCACCAACGGCACACACCAATATTCGGATGGTACTACTTGGCGAAACTTATCCGCGCTCCCACCTGCGGGTACACTTCACCAAACTCTCCGCTACGATGGAAGCAATTGGGTAGGGTCTAATTTGATAGAAAACACTGGAACGCGAATACGGATAGCGGTGCCTGATAATATTTTTTTCACATCTACAGTGGGCATATACAATGTTGGAAATGATACTGATTTTGGATTAGGAGTTGCATCAAAAAATAAGGGAGTTTTTATTGAAGCAGTTAACACTGCCATTGATGCTTATTCATTAAGTAGTTATGCTCTTTATGCAAGAACACGTGATGGGGGGTATAGTGCTTTATTTGGTGGAAGAATGATTATTGGTAAAAGTATTAATAGTTCCTTAGAAGGTGGAATAGAGTTTCGAGAAGATGGCCTAAATGGTGGTAGTCTGGGCTTCATTGGTATGCGTGGAACAACTGAGTTAGCTGTTTTTGGGTATGGTTACAATAATTATATCCAACGTTGGAATATTAATACAGGAAGCATTTGCTACGCCACTACACCTACTATTTGCTCGGATATACGCCTCAAAAAAGATTTTCGCAGATTGAGCCAATCTTCCGAAAAACTCAATCAACTGCAAGGCTATCAATATTACTGGAAAAACGAAAAAAGTCCTGATTTACAGACAGGACTCATTGCCCAAGAGGTACAAAAAATCTTTCCCGAATTGGTCAAAACCGACGAAGAAGGTATGCTATCGGTGGACTATGTGGGACTCATTCCACATTTGATAGAAGCCCACAAAAACCTTTCTGCACGCCTCGAAAAGTTAGAAGCTGCTTTACTAAAACAACCACATTGAGTTATGAAAAAGTTATTGCTTTTATGGACACTGATAGGCATTCTGTCTTGTAACAAAACCTCTGATACCCCCGAACCCGACAACACAAACAACCCTTCTAACCCCACAGGAAGCAACACCATGGGCAAAGGACAACCTGGGGTAGTGGGTACGAGCGGCATTGCCGAATGGGACAAACTTTCAGCTTCCGAAAAAAGTCGCATTATGGGCTGGAACGCTTTGTTTTTACATCAGTCTGTCGGGCAAGATTTGGAAGAGGGTTGCAAAGCCAACGGTTATCCGTTTGATTACTACGGCAAAGGCGACAAGACCGACGGCGCGGCATCGGGCAAGGGTCTTAAAGGCGGAATCTTTGTAGATGTAGGAGGTATTCCGAACGGAAATCCTTACGAAAAAATGAGGGTTTTTAAAGAAAATGCCACCCGCAACAAAGACCTGCTGCAAGTGATGATTTTGAAGTTTGGCTATGCCGATATTCAGGACGATAATTTTGAGAAAGTCAAAACCGAGTACAAAGCACTGATAGACGCACTTCGAGCGCAGTCGTCTCAGTTGAGGTTTGTCCACGTAACACCACCGCTTGTCTATTCTACTGCGGCCTACGAGGGCAACGCCGCCAAAATGAAAGTAGGCCAATGGATGAAAGACACCTTCAAAACCACCGATGTAATATTTGATTTGCAGGCATTGGAGGCCAACGACGGTGCTTGTCAGCAAAGTAGCGTGTGGCGCATCTGTCCCGAAAACCGCAATACCGCCTCTGATCCCTCCGACGTAAACGGCATAGATAGCTCTGACGGGCAAGGGCATATTGGCAAAAAAGCCGCTCAACGCATCAGCAAAGCACTTTTGATGAGTATTTATAACGCGGGTAAGTAATCTTTTCTATTATCTAAATTTATGAAAAATACTATAAATAGTTTTCTTGTGTACATAACCACCACGGTAGCCGTTTTTTCACAAGCACCTGTGGTAGACTTAAGAAGTTCAGGTGGTACGGCCATTATTTCCACTGCCGAGCAGCACGCTCTCTATACTCGTACGCCTTATATTTCAATTTATTCAGTAGCCGCAGGTACTGGAACCAATCGTCAAGAAGGGGTTAGAGGGGAGGTCAACGGAGATGCTTTTAATCCTAATAACCAGTATGTTGGCGTGACAGGCTTGGGTAAAAATGCTACCCCGCTTTCTGGGACTTTTACGCACAATATTGGGGTATTCGGTAGCGGGAAGCACGGTGTGTGGGGAAAAGCCAGTGAAAGCAATGGCTACGGTATTTACGGCGATGGGCATACGGGCGTGTTAGGGGTTTCAAATACGGGTGGAATAGGAGTTCATGGTATTAGTTATGGGGGTGGTTATGCGGGTTCGTTTATAGGTAATGTGTCTATTTCTGAACGACTTGGAATAGGTTTGAGCGGTGGAGTTCCTGATTTTTTACTTGACGTGGGTGGTCGCGTTCGTCTCAGAAGCGGAGGTACAGACGAAACCAGTGCGGGGGTATGGTTCAACAACAATTTAAACAATTCTTTGCGGGCATTTGTCGGGATGCGTGTTGATAATGAGTTTGGGTTTTATACACCGCTTCTCAATCAGTGGTTGATGCGTTTTAATGTCACAACAGGCTCTATATGTGCTTTTTCAACCATTGCCAACTGCTCTGACCAACGACTTAAAACAGATTTTGTGGTGCTTAAAAACTCTCTTCACAAAGTCTCTCTTTTACAAAGCTTTAACTATCACTGGATAAAACAACCTCAGATGGGTTTGCAAACGGGATTGATAGCACAAGAAGTCCAAAAGATTTTTCCAGAGCTTGTTCAAACGGATGACGAGGGTTATTTGGCAATCAATTACGTTGGACTAATCCCGCACTTGTTGGAAGCAATAAAAGACTTGAAAAACCAAATAGAAGCACACCGTACCACGGGCGAAACACTTTTGGAAATGAATAAAGATTTGAAAGCAACAAATGAAAAAAATGAAGCCCGCCTCAATGCGATAGAATCAGCGCTGAAACAACTCACAACTCCCTCCGAAACAGCTGGAAAATGAGTTATGCCACAAAAAATTATTGGTCAAATGCCGATAGGGTTTTGCAAACCTATTTGTTAGATAGCCAAAAAAGTCTCTTTCAGAAGCGAAAAAGGATTTAAAAATAACAAAATTATCCCCTTACGAAAATGAGAAGAATACTCCTCAAATGCTTGCTTACTTTGTTGATTACAACACCTATGACGCACTCACTATCAGCACAAAACATAGTAGGGCAATGGAAACGCTCAGCCATGCTGACGGTCTATGCCGATGGCAAAACGGTTGATGAATTGCCCGAAATTACCAAAGAGATGCCTTGTACCGCTGATATTGTGTATGTCTTTGAAGCCTCTGGCAACCTGACCATGCGTGTCCCCAAAGGCTGCCCCATACCTGCGGTACTTTCTACTTGGAAACTCTCGGGTTCTACCCTGACTACGAGCATGAAAGGCTTCACGACTACCGACCAAGTGAGCGTCTCGGACAATACTATGACCACCACACATGAGTACGGCCCACAAGAAAAGTATGTGCCTAAAGGAGCGAAATCATTGAAGGTTATTTATAAAAAAATCTAAGATACGAACACTTAAAACCATGAAGAAACTACTTAGTTACAGCCTTTTGTTGATTATTTTTTTGGGGAATTCGGGTGCAGGTTGCGGCTCAAAAACCACCGATGACCCCCAACCTGACAATTTTACGTCGCTGCTGGGCAAATGGGAGGCTATCCGAGCCCGCTACGAAATCACAAAACAAGACGGCTCCGAAATCAGTACAGGCCCAGAGTTTAAATCGAAAGGTGTGGTTATCATTTGGGAGTTTTTCAAAGATGGCCGCCTTGTTGCTACCATGGACGATAAGCGCCGTGAGGTGCGTTGGGAATTGAAAGTAAGCCGAGTCAACGGCCAGAGTATTGAGCTTGGAGAGCTGAAAATCATTGGTGATGAAGAAAAGCAACTCGCCCAAAGCTTGGGGCAAAATGGGGATTTGACGT
>JBDHXS010000617.1:0-4058 GCA_039810845.1 Runella sp.
AAACAAGAAAACCTACAAAGGTCCCTGAATACCTCATTAAAGAAGTACTGGACGGGCTTCCTGTCTATTATAAAGGGTATAAGGCTGTTTTGAGAAAAGAAAAATCGTTAGAAGAAATTATGGGTGCAAGCGGACTTCAATTATTCATCATCAGGTACATATTTAGGTTGTTAGACCGTACTCTTGACGAAAATTTATTCTATGTTTTTACAGGTGAAGGCGGTTTGCATATTGGTAAAGGCAATAATGTAGAAGGTGATATTCTGGTGTATGAAAAACAAAAATTGACCCCGGATTTCATTGATGAACATTATTTGCAAATTCCTCCCTTAGTCAACATCGAAATTGACGTTGAGATAGACAATGCCAACTTCACAGATTATGAGTACATAGACCGTAAAACCAAGAACCTGCTTGCCTTTGGGGTACAAAAAGTACTGTGGATTCTTACCAAAACCAAACAGGTGATTGTAGCTGAACCTGACCAAGATTGGTTGGTCATTGACTGGCACAAAGACATTGAAATCTTTCATGGAATTACCTTCAATATTCCTGCCTATTTAGAAAAAGAAGGCATCCCTGTGGAATAAATGTTAATTTTGAGGCTTCAATTCCAACTCTTGAATGGCACACAACCTCAAACTTAAAAAACCTCTTGCGGTTTTTGACTTAGAAACCACTGGTATCAATATCCAGAAAGACCGCATCGTAGAAATTAGCGTGGTGAAAGCCCTGATGAATGGCGAAACAGAAATCAAGACGTTTCGTGTGAATCCGGGAATACCTATTCCTATCGAGTCAAGTTTGATTCATGGTATTTACGATGAAGATGTAAAGGACTGTCCTACCTTTAAGAATTTTGCCAAAACGTTGGCTCAGTTTCTCTTGGGTTGCGACTTAGCAGGTTTTAATTCCAATCGCTTCGATGTTCCTATGTTGGTAGAAGAATTTCTTCGGGCCGACGTAGAATTTGACATTAAAAACCGAAAACTTGTGGATGCCCAACGGATTTTTCACCTCATGGAACCCCGCAATTTAGCCGCTGCCTACAAATTTTATTGCGGCAAAGGCTTAGAAAATGCCCACAGTGCTCAGGCCGATACCTTAGCTACATTTGAAGTACTGTGCGCACAAGTGGAGCGTTATGCAGGTGTAAAAATAAAAAATGAGAAGGGAGAGCTTTATGAACCTGTCCAAAATGACATGGAAGTCCTGCATAATTTAGTAGCCTCTAAAATCGTGGATTTTGCCAATCGAATGGCTTACAACGCCAAGGGAGAAGAAATTATTAATTTCGGAAAACACAACGGCAAACGGGTTGTAGATGTGCTTACCCAAGAACCCAGTTATTACGATTGGATGATGAAAGGTGATTTTCCTTTAGATACAAAACGTAAACTAACTGAAATTAAAATGAGAATGGCTTTTGGAAGAAAGTAGGCAGTTTATAGTACGCAGTAGGCAGTAAAAAAAACTTAATTTTTACTGCCTACTGCAAACCGCCCACTAAGTTTTCAGCTTCTTCTTCTTTGCTGCTGGGAACAGGATATTATTCAAAATCAAGCGATAACCCGCGGAATTGGGGTGTAAGTTCAAATCGGTAGGTTCTTCGTTGATTTCGTGGCGATAATCTTCGGGGTCATGACCTCCATAGAAGGTAAAAAATCCTTTTCCGAACGTACTGTGAATGTAGCGGGCTTCTCCGGCCGTGCGATTTTCCGCCAAAATAATGACTTCCGGTTTGATGTATTGCTTTTTGAAAGCCGTTGTTTGTCCCATAAACCCTTTGATAATTTGCTGATGGTTTTGGGTCAACATCGTTGGTACAGGATCCCATTTTGCCGAAAACTGAAACAACGTAAAATAATCATTGGATTCGTTTACCCCTCGTTCATTAGGTTGACTATCTACTGTTGAAAATTCAATTTCGTAAGGGTTAGTCACTACCTGAAAGTTTTGAAAGGCAAAAGTCTGACTAAAGTCCAGTTTTTTCTGAGCAGCAGGGTCGGTACCATCACCGTCATAAAGTACATCAGCAATGTCAGTATTTTGGGCTGCTAAAGCAACGTCATACGTATCGGTAGCATTACACATGGCAAACATATACCCGCCTCCAGCTACGTATTGTTGTACTTTTTTGGCAACAGCCAATTTAAGTTTGGATACTTTTGAAAACCCCCATTTTGCAGCAATCTCTTCAGCTTCTCGTTTTTGGGCACGATACCATGGAAAATCTCGAAAATGGAAGAATTTACCGTATTGACCCGTAAAGTCTTCGTGGTGAAGGTGTAACCAATCGTATTCAGCGAGTTTGCCTTGCATTACGTCGTCATCATAAACAATATCATAGGGGATTTCGGCATAGGTCATTACCAGTGTCACGGCATCATCCCAAGGCTGTTTGGTTTTAGGTGAATACACGGCCACTTTGGGTGCTTTGTGAAGTTTCACATTATCCATATTCGCATCGGGCTGCCCTATTTCATTCAAAATTCCTGCACTTTGCGCATCTGAAATTACATCATAACTTATGCCTCGAATGACCAATTCATTAACTACTCTTTGGCTCCAATCCAACATAAAACTGCCACCTCGGTAATTGAGCAACCAGTCTATTTCTGTATCATAAGTGCGCAATACCCAATACGCCAGCCCATAGGCTTTCAAATGGTTTTTTTGGGCTTCGTCCATCGGAATCAGGACTTTAGAGGCCGAAGCTCCATGAACTAAGCCAAAAAAAATGATAAGTGGTAGGATGAACCGCTTCATCGGTTTGTGGATTAAAATTTTCAGAATCACTTTTGTAGTAACGAATATACTACAAAAAACGTGCAGAAAATGGGGGAAGGAGATAGAATTCAGAAGCAAGTGTGAAAATAATTTCGATTTCATCCTTATCATTCCCCAAAACTGCGCCATGAAAACTATGAACCTCATTGAAAACTTCCGCGAAGGGCTTCGGTCTATTCAGTCCAATATGCTACGTACAGTGCTGACAGCACTCATTATTGCGATTGGTATTACATCATTGGTTGGGATTCTGACGGCTATTGACGGAATGCAAAGTTCGGTTAATAACAGTTTTGCCGATTTGGGTGCTAATACCTTTGATATTAGAGGCCCACAGCCGTTTAGACGGCGGAATTCAGGCGTGAGGTTTAAAGATTATCCGCCCATTACTTATCGTCAATCCAATCAATATAAGCGAGAAATTCGAGATACTTACAATGCCCAAGTTTCTATTTCATCCAATATACGTGGGGCAGTGCAAGTAAAATATCGTTCTATAAAAACCAATCCCAATACCCGGATTGTAGGAATTGATGACAACTTTATGACTATAAAAGGGTATAAACTGCTAGATGGTAGAAATTTTTCTCAAACTGATTTGGATAATGGTCTTAATGTTATCATCATCGGTTCTGAAGTAGCTCAAAAACTGTTTGAAGGTAAGATTAATCCTATTAATCAAGAAATCATTGTAATGGGCAACCAATACAAAGTAGTAGGTGTACTGGACAAAAAAGGCTCACTTACAGGGGGCGGTGACGACCGTGTGCTTTTGGTACCGTTAGAAAATGGTCGTGCTTTGGCAGCTAATCGGGAGCTTACCTTCGACATCACCACGTCTGTGAATAGCGTAGAAGATCAAGAACTCATTATCGAAGAAGCTCGGGGGATTATGCGTCGTGTACGGAAAGATGTCATTGGCCGACCCGATTCTTTTGAAATAGAAAGTGCCGATGCTTTGGCAAAAGACTTTGAAGATATTTCAAGTTATTTACGAATTGGGGGCTTTGGTATTGGTATTATTACGTTGTTGGGTGCAGCCATTGCGTTGATGAACATTATGTTAGTATCGGTCACGGAACGTACGCGAGAAATCGGTATTCGCAAATCATTGGGTGCTACGCCTCGTCTAATCCGTCTTCAGTTTTTGATGGAGGCCGTAGTTGTTTGTATCCTTGGTGGAATCGGAGGTTTGATCCTCGGGATTGTGGTCGGTAACGTTATTACCAAAGTAATAAGTTCAAATGCCAGTTTTATTGTTCCGTGGA
>JBDHXS010000618.1:0-4056 GCA_039810845.1 Runella sp.
GCGCTCCGCTTTTTTCTCCAAAAAGTACGCGTAATTGCCTTTGTAAGTATATAAACTTCCGTTGTCAAGTTCGACAATGACGTTGCACACGGTATCCAAAAAGTAACGGTCGTGCGTCACCAATAGAAGCGTAGTATTTTGGGTATTGAGGTAATTTTCGAGCCATTCGACCATGCTCAAGTCGAGGTGGTTGGTAGGCTCATCCAGAATCACCAAATCAGGACTTTCTATAAGTATTTTGGCCAACGCAACACGCTTGCGCTGCCCGCCCGACAAGGTTCCTATTTTTGCCTCAACATCGTAAATGCCTAATTTTCCCAAAATTTCCTTGACCCTTGCCTCAAAATCCCAGCCTTGCAGCGAATCGACTTGCTCGATGGCGCGTGCCAGCACGGCATCGTCGCCCAACATGAGCGCACGTTCGTATTCCTTGACGGCCGTGGCTACAGGGTTTTTGCCCGAAAAAAGTACTTCCATGACAGGTAGCTGACCGTCAAAATCAGGCGCTTGGTCGAGGTACCCTACTCGAATGTCTTTTCGGACGCTCACTACCCCTTCGTCGGGAGGGGTGAGCCCCGCCAAAATGGTCATCAACGTCGTTTTTCCTGTACCATTGGCCCCAATAAGCGCCACTTTGTCGCCTCGACTTAGTCCCAACGTCATGCCTTTGAACAGCCACTTATCGCCAAAGGACTTCGATATATTTTCTGCAGATAGGTAATTCATACCGCAAAGGTAGCAAGCATTCAGTAACCAAACCGATTTTCCGACTTTATACTTTCGTCCAACATTCATTTTAACACCTATCACATCCCCCCATGAATCGTCGCACTTTCATCCAAAGTTCAGCCGTTGGCGCTACTGCCACGCTTTTCTCGCCTTACGGCATTGCCGCGCCCCGTGCTTCTAAATACCGTACTGCCCTTATTGGCACAGGCTGGTGGGGAGGGAACATCCTTCGAGTAGCCATGGCGGCAGGTCAATCTAAAGTTGTTGCCTTGTGCGACGTGGACCAAAATCAGCTCACCAAAACCGCCGCCGAAGTAGAAAAACTTAGCGGCGATAAACCTAAACTCTACCGCGATTTCCGCGAGCTTTTGGCCACAGAAAAACCCGAAATCGTCATCGTTGCTACCCCCGACCATTGGCATCCGCTGATTTGCATTGCGGCCGTGCAGGCAGGCGCCCATGTCTATGTGGAAAAACCAATTAGCCACACCATCAACGAGGGCAAAGCCATGGTAGCGGCCGCTCGAAAAACAGGGAAGATTGTTCAAGTAGGTACGCATCGTCGGGTATCGCCCCACAACCTCTCGGGTCGCGATTTTATCCGCTCGGGAAAAGTGGGCAAAATTGGAATGATTCGTACGTTTGTACACTACGGCGGCGGCCCTGGACAAGTAACGCCCGACTCCGAAACACCCCAAGGACTTGATTGGGACATGTGGTGCGGCCCTGCGCCCTTGCGACCTTTTAATACCAAAATTCATCCGCGTGGATTTCGTCAATACTTGGATTACGCCAACGGAACACTGGGTGACTGGGGCATTCACTGGCTCGACCAACTGCTTTGGATTATGGAAGAAAAATACCCACGAAAAGTGTTTTCGACGGGTGGGCGCGCCATTAAAACCGACAATACCGATGCCCCCGACCACCAAGTGGCGGTGTATGAATTTGAGAATTTTACGGCTACTTGGGAACACCGTCAGTTTGCGGGAAACAACGCCGAAAAAACGCACCCACAACAGGCCGTAGGTTGTTATTTTTACGGAACAGAAGGCACTTTCCACATGGGCTGGCTCGACGGCTGGACGTTTTATCCGACCGACTCCAAAAAGCCCATCATCCACGAAGATGCAAAGCTCGACATGCCCGACCAGCAAAATATCGCCAATCTGTGGGCCGATTTTTTGATGTCAATTGAGAAAAACCAACCGTCGGTGTGTGACATTGAAATTGGTTACCGTTCTTCTAACATGGCTTTGTTAGGAATGCTTTCGATGAAAGCGGGGCGAAGTATTGAATGGGACGGTGAAAAAGGACTCATCAAAAACGACCCCGAAGCCAATAAACTCCTCGAACGCCCCTACCGCAAAGGCTGGGAATATCCGAGAGTATAAAAAGAATGTCGAATGCAGAGTGCAGAATGTCGAATGTAGAGTGCAGAATGTCGAATCCCTAAGCCAGCACCTTTTGCCTCTAATTTGAATGTATTAAATGATACTTAAACAATGAAAAAAATCGTATTTCTGGTTCTTTTACCATTCCTTATCCACGCCCAAACGTTCAAAAATCCGTTGTTGCCCGCGGGAGCCGACCCTTGGTCGATTTACAAAGATGGGTTTTATTATTACATGCACACCACGGGCAAAAATCTGAGCATTTGGAAAGTAAAAACCCTGACCGAACTTGCTTCTGCTTCACCAACGGTCGTTTGGACACCACCTGCGACGGGGCCTTATTCCAAAGAGATTTGGGCGCCTGAGTTGCATTTTCTCCAAGGCAAATGGTATATCTACTTCGCGGCCGACGATGGTCACAACCGCAACCACCGCTTATTTGTCCTCGAAAATACCTCCGCTGACCCAACACAAGGAACGTGGAACATGAAAGGCCAACTCAAAACGCCACAGGATAAATGGGCGATTGATGGCTCGGTGTTTGAGCACAAAGGGCAGTTTTACCTGACGTGGTCGGGCTGGGAAGGTGACGAAAACGGGCAACAGTCGGTTTATTTATGCAAAATGAGCAACCCGTGGACCTGCGTAGGCGAACGAATCAAAATCTCAGAACCTCAGTTTTCGTGGGAAAAACACGGTACCATCAGCCGCCCTGGCCCTGATGATAAGCCGTTGGTATTGGTCAACGAAGGGCCTCAATTTTTGAAAAGTCCCAACGGTCGGGTCAATATTATTTTTTCAGCCAGCGGGTGTTGGACGGATTTTTATTCATTGGGAATGATTTACGCTTCTCCCAACGATGATTTGATGAAACTTACCTCGTGGAAAAAACACCCAACGCCCGTGTTTTGGGCAGAAAATACCAAAGGCACGCACGCGGCTGGCCACAACAGTTTTTTTAAATCGCCCGATGGACGCCAAAATTGGATTCTGTACCACGCCAACAGCGAAGCAGGTCAGGGCTGCGGTGGCAAGCGTTCTCCTCGTATTCAGTCGTTTACGTTCTTAAAAGACGGCACGCCTTCGTTTGGTTCTCCTGTTTCTACTGACCAAGAATTGACCGCGCCGAAGTAGTGTTTTTATTTCAACCATATAAGACATATAAGGGCATATAAGAGAGAAACTTATAATCTCTTATATGACTTATATGGTTCAAAAAATCTACTTCATCACAGGCGGCACATAAAACTTCCACGAAGACTTATAATCGGGCGAAAGCTTTTTGTTGGTCATCACGGCGCGAACCATGTCCACGGGCAATGAATTTTGCTGCATGATGGCATCGTGAAACTGCTTGTAGGTCATCTTTTTGGAATCGACCAGTTCTTTTTTGAGCGCATAAAACTGGAACGCTCCCGTCATATACGCCAACTGATAAAGCGGCTCGTACCCGCCCACAAACGAACGACGCACCTCTCCCTCGGCATTGGCACGCTCGTGCCCTACCCTATCCACCAAAAAATCGATACACTGCTGCGGCGTCCATTTTCCCAAGTGATAATTGAGCGAAAAGATAATTCGAGCGCAACGGTGCATTCGCCAAAATAACATCCCTACGCGGTCTTCGGGCGACTGCGGGAAGTTCATGTCCCACAAAATCATTTCCCAATAGCGTCGATAAAATGGCTCTTATGCCCGAAGTCGATGCCCATGCGAAATGCGGCCAGAGTAAAGTTAATGTTCGATTACTGATAACGGTTGAAAAGGCGATTAGAGAAGCTGGAATCAAAACGAAACTTGAAGGTTGAGATAAGTAGTAATTTATGGAAATAAAACTGCAAAACGAAGTAAAAAGAATTCCTAAGGCTACTAGACTCCACACCAGGCTGAACAAAGTGGGGTTAATAAAAGCAAAGTGATCAAACTTTCTACT
>JBDHXS010000619.1:0-4055 GCA_039810845.1 Runella sp.
TGGTATCTTGGTCTTTCCACCACTTTTCCCAACCTACATCGCTACCATTTTTTTGTATCAACCAGTCTTTAGTAGCCGAGATATAACCAATAGGGGCTTCAAACCATACGTACAGCACTTCTCCGTCAGTATCGGGAAGCGGACCTTTGATCCCCCAATCCAAATCGCGCGTCATGGCGCGGGGGCGCAGTCCGTCTTTTAGCCACGATTGACACTGCCCAGCTACGTTGGTTTTCCACTCGGTGTGGCTGTTGACGTATTTTTCAATGTCGGGCTGCATTTTGTCCAGTGGCAAGAACCAGTTTTTGGTTGACCGCAAGACGGGTTTGGAACCCGACAAAGTTGAATGTGGTTCTTTCAATTCCATCGGACTCAGCGCCGTGCCGCAACGCTCGCATTGGTCGCCGTAGGCGTTGGGATTGGCACAAACGGGACAAGTACCTACAATGTAGCGGTCGGCCAAAAACTGTTGTGCCACTTCGTCGTAATATTGCTCACTGACTTCTTCAATGAAGCCCTCTTTGTCGTAAATCGTTTTGAAAAACTCCTGTGACGTTTCGTGGTGGATGGGCAAGCTGGTGCGTGAATAAACATCAAACGAAATGCCTAAATCAACGAAGGATTGCTTGATTTGGGTGTAGTATTTATCCACGACTTCCTGCGGCGTGATTCCTTCTTTTTTGGCGCGAATCGTAATGGGTACGCCGTGCTCGTCGGTGCCGCTCACAAAAGCCACTTCAGCGCCTTTGGCCCGCAGGTAGCGCACATAAATATCGGCAGGTACGTAACAGCCCGCCAGGTGGCCGATGTGAATGGGGCCATTGGCATAAATAAGCGCGGCTGTAACGGTGTATCTTTTACTCATGGTATCGAATGTCAAATTTTAGGGGGCAAAATTAGTGATGGATAGCCCTTGATACAAATATAAACTATCAGCGGGTGTAGGGCAGACGCAGCATTTGCCCCTAATCATCATTCCCGCGTTTAAGGTCACGTTCTTTGATGGATTCACGTTTGTCGTAGGTTTTCTTGCCTTTCGCCAGCGCAATATCAATCTTGGCAAGCCCTTGGTCATTGATAAAAAGACGGGTCGGAACAATCGTTAATCCTTGGTCTTTTAACTTCAGTGCCAACTTTTTGAGTTCTCGTTTTTTGAGCAATAGCTTACGGTCACGTATAGGGTTATGGTTGGCGTAAGTGCCTTTTTCGTAAGGAGAAATATGTAAATGATGCACCAGAAGTTCCCCCTCCATAAAAATACAGTACGCATCGGTCAGGTTGACTTTTCCCTCCCGAATGGATTTGATTTCAGTGCCTGTCAGCACAACGCCTGCGGTGTAAGTTTCCAAAAAGAAATACTCAAACGAGGCGCGGCGGTTGCTTATATTGATGTTCTTACTCATTTTCTGACTTCTAATTTTTAGGGCTGCGAAGATAACAATTTCTCTTCTTTTAATAGGTATCTGAATCGCTTAATCCATGACCCCTCATAAAGTTGGATACTCTTCCTTATTTTTGTTTCAGGTTCGGAAGGGATTGAAAAAGCTGTGCCAGCTACCGCCGAGCTCAATTGTTGCCAACAAATTTGTTTTCTAATCTCTCTTCCTCATGAAACCAGCTTTTATTTTTTGCCTCATGCTGTTGTTCATTCTTCATGTTCAATTATTTGCCCAAAAATCGTGGATACGCATTAATCAATTGGGCTATTTGCCCAATTCGGTCAAAGTAGCGGTATTGGTGAGCAAAGAACAGCCCAATATTACTGAATTTGAACTGTGTGAAGCCTTGACCGACCGAGTGGTTTGGAAATCTAAAACAGTGCAGTCGTTTAGCAGCTACGCTGCATTTCAATCATGCTTTCGACTCAATTTTAGCATGTTCAAAAAATCAGGGGCGTATTATGTGCGAGCGGCGGGCGTACGTTCTCCTGCTTTCCGGATTGCTGATGATGTATATGATGGAACTGCCGATTTTGTTCTGCGTTATATGCGTCAACAACGAAGCGGCTATAATCCATTTCTCAAAGATTCGTGTCACCGACAAGACGGCTATGCCATTTATCAACCCGATTCTACCCAAAATGGAAAGTTTATAGACGTCTCGGGCGGTTGGCACGATGCCTCTGATTATTTGCAATACGTAGCTACCTCGGCCAATGCCACCTATCAGCTATTATTTGCCTACCAACAAAACCCAACCTCTTTTGGTGATACACACGACGCGGCAGGACATCCCAAGCCCAACAGTATTCCCGATATTTTGGATGAAGCCAAGTGGGGATTGGATTGGTTGGTAAAAATGAATCCCTCCAAAGACGTAATGTTCAATCAATTGGCTGACGATCGCGACCACGCAGGAATGCGATTGCCCAACAAAGATTTTGTAGTGTATAATCCGCAATGGGGCTTAGGACGCCCTGTATATCGAGTAACGGGAAAACCACAGGGGCTTTTTAAACACAAAAATCGTACAACAGGCGTGGCCTCTACGGCGGGAAAATATGCTTCTGCGTTTGCTTTGGGAAGTCAGCTATTGGCGAGTTATTATCCCGATTTTGCTAAAAAGTTGGTTCAAAAAGCGTACGATGCGTACGATTATGGAAAGCGCTTTCCGGGCGTTTGTCAGACGGCCCCAGGCCGCGCCCCGTATTTTTATGAGGAAGACAATTATGTGGATGACATGGAGTTGGCAGCCGCCCAACTTCACCAACTGACTCCTGCCAATAGCACGTATTTAGCAGAGGCCGTTAGTTTTGGCCGAAATGAACCGACGACTCCCTGGATGGGGGCCGATACAGCCAAACATTACCAATGGTATCCGTTTGTGAATTTGGGCCATTATTGGCTCTCCAAAAATAAAAACCAGACCTCCGCAGAGTTTCGTCAACTGATGAAATTGGGGATAGAAAAAGTGAAATCTCGCGGAAAAAATAATCCTTTCCTGAATGGCGTACCTTTTATTTGGTGTTCCAATAACCTGACAGTCGGGATTTTAACTCAACTTCATTTATACCGTTCGCTCACGCAAGACCATCAATACGAAGAGTTGGAAGCGGCCATGCGCGATTGGCTGTTTGGTTGCAATCCGTGGGGGACGAGTATGATTTGTGGCTTACCCGAAGGCGGCGATTGGCCGGTTGACCCCCATTCGGCGTTTACACATTTGCATAATTATCGCATTGACGGTGGGCTCATTGACGGGCCGATTTACGGCAGTATTTTTGGGAAATTGATTGGTATTACCCTTTATAGCCCTGACGAATACGCTGATTTTCAGTCAAAATTAGTCGTATATCACGACGATTACGGCGATTATTCGACCAACGAACCTACCATGGACGGTACGGCGAGTTTGAGTTATATTTTGTCGGCGTATCAAAAAGAGGGTATGACAAAACCTTCTAAGACAACGAAAGAAAAATATGGAGCGATTGTTCACATGGATACCACCAGAAAGGAGATTTTCTTGACTTTTACAGGGCATGAATTTGGTGAAGGCAGCGCAGAAATTCTCAATACGCTCAAACAACAAAACGTAAAAGCGTCGTTTTTTCTAACGGGCGATTTTCTGCGGAATCCAGCTTTTCAGAAAGACATTCGACGCATCATCCAAGAGGGGCATTACCTGGGAATGCACTCTGACAAGCATTTACTCTACTGCGATTGGGGAAAACGTGACTCGTTGTTAATAACCAAGGCACAATTTGAGAGAGACATCAAGGATAATTTCGCTGAATTGAAAAAACTTGGCCTGCGCTCTGAGCAGGTTTCCTTTTTCATGCCGCCTTATGAATGGTACAATGCCTCAGTGAATAGTTGGGCTCAGGAAATGGGGCTGACTTTGGTCAATTTTACCCCGACTACCGGCACAAATGCCGATTATACCTCGCCCGAAATGTCCAATTATCGCAGTAGTGAGCAATTGTATGAATGTCTTATGAATTTTGAAAAATCTTTCTCTCATGTTTTAAAAGGCGCGATTGTGCTGATTCATCTCGGTACAGACCCAAAACGCATGGATAAGTTTTACGCAAAACTTCCTCAAATCCTTAAAGA
>JBDHXS010000620.1:0-4013 GCA_039810845.1 Runella sp.
ATAAGTTGTTTTTTATTCCGCCAAATTTTTGGGAAGTTTGTAGAAATCATCTACCAATAACTTCCCATGAATTATTTTTTTCTACTATTAGCGTTTTTGATTGGAGTCACCAATACCTTTCAATCGGGCGTTAATTCTCAGCTGCGCCTTGCAACTCAAAACCCCATCTTATCTTCTATTATTTCCTTTACCACAGGCTTGGGTATTTTGTCAATCTGCTACCTTTTTTTCAATAAAGAGCCTGTTCCCAACCTCGAAACGCTCAAAGGCATCAGTTGGTGGAAATGGTTAGGAGGAGCCTGTGGTGCTTTTTATGTGCTTACAGTCATTCTTGTTGTGAAAGAAATTGGGCCAGCCAATTTGTTATGTCTTATTATTGCTGGGCAATTGATTGCTGGGGTTTTAATAGATCATTTTGGCTGGGTAGGTTTTGCAGTCCATTCTATCAATATTTGGCGAGTATTGGGCATTGGATTAATCATGGGGGGCGTATGGTTGGTTCTCAAAAATTAGCAAGTGGCGACACTACAAGATTATTAAAGAAGATGTGTAAAATTTATCATTAAAGTTATAAACAATGAGAATCAGACTATTATACTTTTTTCTATCGTTGCCATTTTGGGGGATAGCTCAAAAAGAAGCGTATTTGTTTTCGTATTTTGTCAAAAATGGCGAAGATGGTCTTCACTTTGCGTACAGTACCGATGGTTTGCATTGGAAGGCGTTGAAGGGAGGAAACTCGTTTCTAAAACCAGTGGTTGGGAAGGACAAACTCATGCGCGACCCATGTATTTACCAAGACAAAAACGGGACTTATCACATGGTTTGGACGAGTGGTTGGTGGGACAAAATCATCGGTTATGCTTCGTCCAAAGATTTGGTTAATTGGTCGGAACAACGGGCGATTCCTGTGATGGAACACGAGCCAACCGCCAAAAATAGCTGGGCTCCCGAAATTGCGTACGATGATAAAACGAAACAATTTCTGATTTTTTGGGCAACTACCATTCCTGGAAGACATACAGATGTGGCCGACTCAGAAAAAGAAAAAGGGCTGAACCACCGCATGTATTATGTGACGACCAAAGACTTCAAGACGTTCAGCGAAACCAAGTTGTTTTTCGATCCCGATTTTAGTGTGATTGATGCAACGATTTTGAAGCGGGGCAAAAACTACATGATGTTTCTCAAGAATGAGAACCCCAATCCTCCCCAGAAAAACATTCGAACAACAGAAGCTAAAAGTGCATTGGGGCCTTTCCCTACAAAAGTATCTGAACCAATTACGGGAAAATACTGGGCCGAAGGGCCTACGGCGATTGAAGTGGGCGACTATGTGTATGTTTACTTTGATAAATACACCCAGCACAAGTACGGAGCGGTACGCTCAAAAGACCTAAAAACATGGGAAGATGTATCGGAGCAAGTTACCTTTCCAGAAGGTATTCGCCACGGAACGGCTTTCAAAGTACCGATGACTTTGGTGGAAGCTTTACAGAAATAGTGGAGTTATTAGTTATCCGTTAACTGTTAATCAGAAAACAAAAGAGCCCTTCCAAGTTTCAAAAATTTGGAAGGGCACCATATTAAAAAGAGAGGGTTGCTTCTAACCTCTTCACGCAAGAGACGGATAATCGGAGCGCCGAACCGTAATTAACCAATAACGGTTAACATGCTTTACTTAATCAGCTCAAATCCACAATAAGGAACCAATGCCTTCGGAATACGGATTCCTTCAGGTGTTTGGTTGTTTTCGAGCAGGGCAGCCAAAATACGTGGTAACGCCAACGCCGAACCGTTGAGGGTATGTAACAACTGCGTTTTTCCGTCAACTTTATAACGCAACTTGAGGCGATTGGCTTGGTAAGTTTCAAAGTTAGAAACCGAGCTACATTCCAACCAACGGCCTTGCGCACCTGACCATACTTCGAAATCGTACGTGAGTGCCGAAGTAAAGCCCATATCGCCACCACACAATCGAATAATGCGGAATGGCAATTCCAACGCTTGAAGCAATCCTTTGACGTGCTCGGCCATTTCGTCGAGGGCTTGGTACGATTCCTCAGGTTTGCGTACTTGTACAATCTCTACTTTGTCAAATTGGTGAAGGCGATTAAGTCCCCTCACGTGTGCGCCCCAGCTTCCCGCTTCGCGGCGGAAACAAGGCGTGTAACCTACGTTTTTGATGGGTAGTTCGTTTTCGTTTACGATGACATCGCGGTAAAGGTTCGTGATAGGCACCTCCGCCGTCGGAATAAGATATAAATCGTCGGCAGTAGCGTGGTACATCTGACCTTCTTTGTCGGGTAATTGCCCCGTACCAAAGCCTGATTCGGCATTGATAAGGATAGGAGGCTGCACTTCCATGTAGCCCGCTTCTACGGCTTTATCCAAGAAAAATTGAATCATAGCCCGTTGAATACGCGCCCCTTTTCCTTTGTAAACAGGGAAACCTGCTCCCGTGATTTTGGTACCCAACTTGAAGTCGATGATGTCGTATTGCTCAATCAAGTCCCAATGAGGCTTGGCCGTTTCGGGAAGCGTAGGTTTTTCGCCCCATAGATACACTTCTACGTTTTCTTCGGGCGTACGGCCTGGAGGAACGCTTTCGTGCGGAAGGTTGGGGAGCAAGACCAATGTCGCTTGAAGTTGCTCTTCGACTTCTTTCAGACTTTCTTCCAACGATTTTGCGCGAACTTTCAAGGTGGAAGTTTGAGCTTTGGCTGCTTCGGCATCTTCCTTCTTGCCCTCTTTCATCAATTGCCCAATTTGCTTGGCTAAAGCATTGGATTGTGCCAACGTAGCGTCCAATTCACTTTGAGTATCGCGACGTTGTTTGTCCAATCCCAAAATGGTATCTACGGCTTCGGTAGCCCCTTTAAAATACTTGCGTTCCAACCCTTCGATGGTTAGCTCGCGGTTTTCGCGGATGAAGTTAATCTGTAACATTTTTAAAAGTTAATTTTCCAAACGGTTATGGCAGTTTTTGCCATTTTTTCTTGACGTTTGCGTAAAGTTTCAGGAGTCCATTCTGTATAGTCAATATATTCCTTAGTGATTTTATACTGACTGTTATGATAAATAGGCTTTTTATATTCAAATAATGTCGATCCGATTTCATTATTTAAGCTTTCCTCCAAAAGGGTGTAATTTCCAAGATATTCACAGTAAATATCTTGTTCCTCAGGTTTAAAATAATCACTCCATCCTTCTGCTGGGTTTTCGGGTAAAATATGCTCAATAGTTATCTTAGATTCTTCATAGGCAATATCAGTAAAAGACAGTTGATTCTCTAATGATGTCAAAATGTATCGAATAATTTTTTTATTTCTTCCACTGTAAGGCATTGACTTTGCCTTAAAATTATTTTTGAATCGTTCATCATCTACATACACTACTTTCAATTTATGAATAGCATCCTTAGCTGTTTTTATTTCTTTATTTGAGATTTTATTTGCAACCTCATTAAAGATATTTTCTAATTCATTCGGGTTGAGATTACTAATAATATTATACCTGAATGAGATGATAGAAATAGCTTGTAATAACTTGGTAAATTGAATACTTTGTAAGTGCTTATAGCCAGCTAAAAGCAGTGGATAACACTGAGTTACATTAAAAAGCTGGAGATCTGCTATATGTTTAGATTGATTGTTGTCTCTACTTCGATCCCAAATTTCAGCAGCTGAATTTGAAAGACTGCTATAAATCTCAACGGCCTCCTGCAAATCATCAAGGAGTGTGGCGACTTGTTCAGGGCGCTTGTATTCTCTTTTTATGGCCTTAAACAGGGTTTGCTTCCTTTCTAAAGAATATCTTGAATTCCAAAAATGTCGCAAAAAAGTAGAAAAGTCATCGCTACCTAATGTTTCGCTAATACTTTGCCATTGGGATTCTGCGCTTTTTAAATCAATATCACTTGTTTTAAAAGCAATTGAAAAGAGGTAGTTTTTGAGTAAATCAGATGTCGAAAGTTTAATTCCTCGTGCATTTAATGTTTCAAAAATTTTATA
>JBDHXS010000621.1:0-4008 GCA_039810845.1 Runella sp.
AACATTTTAAAACAAAAATGGCCGCAAATAATTTGCGGCCATTTTTGTTTTAAAATGTATGTATTCAGTCAAATTGTTTAGCTCAAGCTATTGACAATTTCCTTAAATTGCTCTACATCAATTGTCTTAGGCTCAAGTGCTAGCTGGCCTTTAAGGGCTTCAAAAATCTTGTCGTCAAATACTAAGTTGAACATTTTTGAGTAATTGTTCTCCTTTTCAGATTGAAGATAATTCATCGCAATTTTGCGGATAGTATCGTTCATCTGTTCGCCCATTTCATTGCCGTAGAAACCAAACTGCTCACGTACCATGTCTTCAGCTCGAGCAATCACCTCTTCCGCTTCTACCTTTACACTGGTTTGATCAGCAATTTTGTTTTTAATCAACGATAGCTTCAATGATTTCGTAAACTGAGGATAATCTGCATCAATTTGCTCAGGTGTAAATTTACCTTCATTAACATTGAAGAGCCAGTTTTTTAAGAACTCTTCTGGCAAATCAATCTTGATGTTTTCCAATAAAGCTTGGTCAATATCACGGCGCAATAAAGTATCAGCTTCACGGGCATAGTTTTTCTCAATTATTTGTGCTACTTGCTCACGAAACGATTCTTCGGTTACGGCTTTGCCAACTCCTAAAACTTTATCAAAAAACTCTTGATTGATTTCAGCAGGGGCTTGGCGTGTGATATCTTCAATGGTAAATGAAAAGTCACCTACCAATTCTGCAATATCATCTTCTTTCTTGCCTGTCAAAAGGGCAATGGCCTTATCATCTACAAAAGTGTTACGAATGTCGAATGTGACAACACTGTCTTTTGATAAACCAATAAATTTTTCTTGGGCTTCTTCTTTAATCTGCTTTGAAGGAATAGCCGTTTTGGTTGAAAAATCACCTTCTAATTGCTTCAGCTCGCCATACAACATATCGCCGGCTTCCGAAACCTCAGGATTAATCTGACTTGCAAACTGAGGACGCAGATTTTCGATGGTATCGTTGAGTTCTTTCTCACCTGCTTCGATGGTATAAACAGATACAGGAGCCAAAGTGCTCAAGTCAACCTCAAAATCAGATGCCAAGCCCAATTCGTAGTTAAATTCAAACTCGCTTTGCGCATCCCAATCAATGGCTGCGGTTTTTTCGCGGTCAATCTGCGGATCGCCTACGACAGGCAATTTATTATCGCGAATATACCCATTGACTGTGTCCGACAATAAGTTGTTTACTTCATCAATCACAATCGTTTTACCGTACATACGTTTGATGACTTGCGTAGGGACTTTGCCTGGACGGAAGCCTTTCAGATTGACGCGTTTGCTATAATCTTTGAGGGTTTTATCTACTTTGGGTTGATAATCTTCTTTTGCCAATTTGACGGTCAGCGTGGCGTTGGTGGGTGTACTTTTTTCTAACAGAACCTCCATTGTTGCAGTGTATTAGTTATCTGTTATCAGTTAAACTGATGATTTGTAAGTGGTTAATCATTGAAAAAACCCTCAAACCAAAGCGAATTTGAGGGTTTTAGTTTTTTAACAGTTTTCGGGTGAACTGCCCCCGAACAACGTCCTTATAAAAAAGTGCGGGCGGAGGGACTCGAACCCCCATGCCTTGCAGCGCCAGATCCTAAGTCTGGTACGTCTACCAATTTCGCCACGCCCGCAGCGTGTGATTTGGGGATGCAAAATTATGAATTTTTAATAAAACTCACAAATGTTTTATAAACTTTTCTATTTTTTCTACAATTGAGAACCTATCACTATAGTATGTATCTTCTTATTTATCAAATATTTAATTTACTTTTCCGCCTATTTATTTAGTAGTTAAATCGTGAAAAACTTGTAAAAAAAAAAATAAT
This sequence comes from Runella sp., assembly GCA_039810845.1. Lineage (GTDB taxonomy): Bacteria > Bacteroidota > Bacteroidia > Cytophagales > Spirosomataceae > Runella. The sequence continues at coordinate 1,856 of JBDHXS010000621.1, forward strand.
TAACTACTTTAGTCGTACTGAGTACAACAGATTCGGTCAACCGAAACATTCATAATATGCCCATTGAAGTAGAAATTGATTTGGAATTAGAGCGCTTGGAAATCCTCAAACGTTATCGTAAATTACTACGCGCTGCCAAACCGTTTTTGAAAGACAAAGACGCTAAGTTGATAAAAAAAGCGTTCAATTTATCGGTAGAAGCACACAAAGACATGCGCCGCAAGTCTGGTGAGCCCTACATTTACCACCCCATTGCGGTTGCCCAGATTTGTGTTGAAGAGATTGGTCTGGGTACTACCTCTATTATCTGTGCGCTTCTTCATGATGTAGTAGAGGATACTGATTATACCCTGCAAGATATAGAACATCAGTTCGGAAAAAAGGTAGCTCAAATCATAGACGGGTTGACTAAAATTTCTGGACAATTTGAGTTTGGGACTTCGCAGCAAGCCGAAAACTTCCGCAAGATGCTCCTAACGCTTTCGGATGATATTCGGGTAATCATGATTAAACTCGCCGACCGCCTGCACAATATGCGCACTTTGGATAGCATGGCTCGCGACAAGCAGTTGAAAATAGCATCTGAAACCATTTTTATTTATGCACCCTTAGCGCATCGGCTTGGGCTTCATTCGATAAAAACCGAACTCGAAGATCTTTATCTCAAATATACCGAGCCAGAAGGGTTTGATGAAATCAGAACAAAGCTCCGTGTCACCAAGGCTGCTCGTGATCGGTTTATTTCGAAATTTATCGAACCTATTGAGGATGACCTCAAAGAGCAAGGCTATGACTTTGTCGTCAAAGGACGCCCCAAATCCATTTACTCCATTTGGAACAAGATGCGTAAGCAGAAAAAGCCATTTGAGGAGATTTATGATTTGTTTGCTGTCAGGATTGTCATGAACTCTAAAGATACCAAAGAGGAAAAATCAGATTGTTGGCATGCTTATTCTATTGTGACTGACCATTATACCCCAAACATAGACCGTCTCAAAGATTGGCTTGCTACACCCCGCGCCAACGGCTATGAATCTTTGCACATTACGGTGATGTACCGCCCCGACGGTACTGACAAAGCACAGTGGGTAGAGGTGCAAATTCGATCCAAACGCATGGACGAAATTGCGGAAAAAGGAGTAGCTGCACATTGGAAATACAAAGGCAATGACACCAAAACAGGCCAAGGAATAGATCAGTGGATTAGCCAAGTGCGCGAAATGCTCGAAGCTACCAAAGACAGTAAAGCAGCTGCATTGGAATTTTTGGATGACTTCCGTAGCAATTTATTTGCCGAAGAGGTGTTTGTATTCACCCCCAAAGGTGAATTGCGTGTATTACAACGCGGTGCCACAGCATTGGACTTTGCCTTTGATATTCACTCAGAAGTGGGTGCAAGGTGTATTGCAGCCAAAGTAAACAACACACTTGTTTCTATTAGTCAGACCCTTAACAACGGTGACCAAGTAGAGATTATCACTGCTAAACGCCAAAAGCCCAGTGAAGATTGGCTCAAATTTGTGGTTACTTCCAAAGCAAAAACCCGAATCAAGGAATTGATTAAGGAAGAAAACAAGCAGTATGTGACAGATGGGCGAAGTATCATTGAAAAAAAATGCAAAATTCTCCACCTAGATGTAACGCTTGAACTCATCAACCAACTACGAGCTTATTTCAACTGCAAAACCCCTAGCGATTTATACTATCGGTTTGGCAAAGGTTACATCAATGCTGATGAAATCAAGAAGTTTAAGCAAGAAAAAGAGGCTAAACTTAACATTCAAGCCAAAATTAATACGGATGCACTGCAAGATGGTAAGCAATTTACGAAAGAACTCAAAAAAATGCACGGCGAGCGCAGCGACGCCGACGCATTGCTCATTGGGGAAGATATGGACCGAATTGACTACATCTTAGCCGTCTGTTGCAATCCCATCCCTGGCGATGATGTTTTCGGATTTGTGACCGTGAACGAAGGCATAAAGATTCACCGTACCACCTGCCCCAACGCACCTGAGCTACTTTCCAATCATGGCAATCGAGTGATTAAAGCCAAATGGACCTCCCAGCAAAAAATCGCCTTTTTAGCAGGACTGCGGATTGACGGTACCGACCGTGTAGGTCTGGTCAACGACCTGACTCGCATCATTTCT
>JBDHXS010000622.1:0-3996 GCA_039810845.1 Runella sp.
GGTTCTCCAAGACAAGTGCGACCATTTCAGTGCCATCGACCGTCTCGCCTTCGTGCGCTAAATCGACCAGGGCGTAATAGCGGTCATGCTTTTCGAGCGTTGCCGCTCTTTCCCACTTAATTTCGACGACTTTATGCTGGCTGTTTTGACGAGATCCAATGTATCTCGTATAGCCATAATATCAAAAAAACCTGCCTTTGTTGGGATTAAAACAAAATCAGATATATTGAATAGTTCTGATAGGGTAGAGGTTAGGTATGGCGGGGTGTCTATGACCACTAAATCGAAAGGCAATTTGTCAATTTTTTTTGGGTCACTTTCATTTAAAATATTAAGAGTTGGATTTTGAGCTTTGAAATTAAGTAAGCTCCCCTGCAAATCGCTATCTACCAATGCAACTTGCATTTCTTCATGAAAACACACAGCTAAATTTAGGGCAAGTGTACTTTTACCAACCCCCCCCTTTTGGTGAGCAACAGTGATGATTCTAGGCATACCCACATAATTTTATTATTGTATAAATATATAAATATATAAATCTATATATATGTTATAATATAATTATATTTTTCTGTAAATATATAAGCTTTGAGAGCGTCAGATTTGTTTTCATAAGGCCTTCTTTTTAAGAAACTTAGTTATTCGCAAATGTTATTTGCATAAGTAAAACATTTTGCGATATTTTTTGCGAATATTAGGAGTGTAAACAAAACTGTGTCGGAGTTCTGTGGCCAGTCTCTCAAATAGTGGCTATTACAGGTAATGGGTTATATCCTTTCGTAAACTGTTCTATCTTGATAAGTCATATCAATACTATCGCTAAATTCCAAACCTTTTAATTTTGCATCAAATAGAGCTTTTTTAATTCTTTCACTCACAACAATACTTCGAGAACTTTCTTTACAACGAACTAGATCAAAATTATTTTCTTCGTTAAACAAGTTATCTTTTAGCTTCATATATGAGAACGAATAATGAGGATTGTTTGGGTCATAATATTTAAGTGTATACTCGCTATTTTTTATATCTACACAGGGTATTTGGTAACGCGTGTGTAGCGCATAAAACCCTTCTATTTTTTCATTATCGCAACACAATTTAACCTCAAAAAACTGAGCATTATCCGTATTTACTTCTAACACCTCCTTTAGTCGCTTGTTGACAAGATCTGGCCCTGATGATTGTAACATAATCGCCGATTTGATTTTGTTTAAATAGGACTTCTTTGGGCAACGATAAAAGAGTGGTAATTCCTTTTCCATAAAAGTCTGTCCTTTGAGGAATTCTTTGTAATCCATGGATCTATCATCGTCATATTCAACCCAATCATTGGTATTCTTTATTGTACCTAAAATGTATCCTTTCATATTTAATGACAATTAAGTTTTATTTGTTTGGTTGCCAATTTACCTCTATAGTCATCCATTAAATCATTTACATGTTTTCGCTTAATATTATCGGTTACGTCCACAGCTTCAATAGCATCTAATTCTTTTCTTATGCCTATATCATATTGTTTATTATGCCGTCCCTTGTGTACGGTCATGTTAGGGTTTACGTCAGCACTTTCAGGTAGTTGAATTATATTTTTATGTTGATGGACATCGAAGTCTAGCCTCTTTAACATAGCATGCTTCATAGATTTAGGGATAATATGATGCTTTTGATAGCCTGGAATTATGGAAAACTCGAAGGGAGTTTCCCACATTCCAACAACATAATAACAATGATAATTTATCCTTTGACACAGGTTATTGTACACTCCCCCTTCATATTTTTGGGGAAGCCTTCAAGGTATTTCACTATCTAAAAAGCAAAAGAGCTATTCAAAGCTGAATAGCTCTTTTCCAATATTTAAGGGAGTGTAAACTAAACTCCTAGCTATGGATTGAGTATCCCTCTTCTCTGAAATGGGTGCCTTTCAACTTCGCGTCTTCGCAACGCTTTTTAAATTCTTCTGTAACGATAATAAATGATTTATGTTCTTTCATACGGACAATAGAATGTCCTTTTAAGCTCCCCTCCCTCACATACAGTTTCTTAATTTTTTTTATATCTCCCATGCGATATTTCTTTATCTCAACTAATGACCTACTCTCGTCCATAATGGATAGAATATTAAGAATATTCATAAAGTAAAAACTTCCATTTTCATTGTTATTCTTATCAGTAATTCGAACCCTCACAAACTGTACATCATTAGTTAAATCATCAAATATACTTTTAAACTTTGCACTTACAAGTGGCGTATTAAACGTTGGGAGTAAATCATAGGATTCGATATAATCATCAATTTTATCCACTTCAAACTCTAAAGGCTTATCGATTTTAAGTATTTGACCTGTTTTTAGTGTCAACAGATCCATTTTGTTTTTCTCTTCACTAAGTGAAAATATTGTGTCTCGCTTATAGAAATCTGAAAATTCGAAATACATAATGAATAAATATTAATGACATTTTATTTTACCTGCTCGTAATCCTTTTCTAGTATCTTTTCTTAAATCATCTATTTCGGCAGCATATTCAGTCTTAGACCATCCTTTATCTTGTCCCATTTCAAAAATATCATCTAGATCTTTTACAATATCTTTATTATAGTCAGAATGAACCTTATTCCACCCATTATGAAGACTTCTAGTTGGATGCGTACCTGCCTCTTTTGGTAAATAAATCAAGTTACTCGGCTTATCAATATTAAGACCTGCTGCTTTAACTGCCGGATGGTTTGCTTGTGACCGCGGTATAATATGGTGCAACTGATGCCCATCAATCTTAGGCATATTGTTATAACTCCATCCCCCTTTCGGCATCCCAGCAAGGCCCAACGGATCTACGAAAAAATTACAATCAGTTACATACCCATACAGCACCATCCCACCACTTAACCCAATGGGATCCTGACTCAAATAGACCCCGCTCCACGAATCATAATACCTAAACCGATTGTAATACACCCCGCCCAAATCAGGATCCTCATACTGCCCCATCTGCCGGAATGGAATAAAATGCTTATCCGCATCTTCCCATAGCGGCTTACCCCAGCCATCAATACCTTTTTTATCGCCTCTGGTATTTTTCAGCCTACCGTAAATATCATATTCCGTTTGCCAGATGAGTTCGCCCTGGTCGTTAAAACACTGCATGGGCCTGCCAATGTAATCCGAAACAATGCTATAACGCTCGCCGTTAATCAGTTTAGCAATCGGGGTGTAGCTTCCTTCATCATACACCCAAGTAATGATATTCTCGGTGGGTTCTTGAGCATAAGAAACCTCCCCCAATTCACTCACTTGCTGCTTCGGCCGCTCTTCGGCCGGATAACTCCACTCATGCAGCAGCACATTCCCATCCCAGAGGTAACGTGTGATGGTCTTCTTGGTACTCTTCGCCGTTCGCCTGCCAAGCGCATCGTACTCGAAATCTATTTTTCTTCCACTGGGGTCAACCATCCATTGGAGTGTACCGCTGGCATTCCAAGTGTAACGCCAGCAGTTATTGCGCCAGTGAAGCTTGGTGGGATCCTCTAGGATGAAGGGTGCCTTTAACACCAAATTCCCCAGCGTATCGTAGTAGTAATTCCATTTACCATCTTTAGTCAACCTGCCGCCACTTTCGTATTTGCGGTCGTTTCGTTCTAAGGTTTCGTAGAGATTCCCTACCGCATCGGGGTTTTTGTAGTCAAAGCGGCCACCATTTTCCTCGCTTACCAGTTGGTGTAACGTATCGTAATGATATCTGACCCCATGATTCTTAAGCTGGTCGATATTCAGGCGCAGGTGGTTAGCTGTATTCCAGGCGTACTGGCGCTTGTAGCATTCTCGGCCTAGGCCCGTTTTTACGATGTGGTTAATGGGTCTGCCAGCTTCATCATAACCAAAATGATTTTCTACGCCACCAGTGAAATGATATGCTGTAGCCTGCCCATGGCTGTTACGGCTGATTTTGGCTTCCCAAAGCTTTTCTTGCTGCGTTGCTTGAATGTGATTTAGTTGGCCA
>JBDHXS010000623.1:0-3984 GCA_039810845.1 Runella sp.
TTAACCTTAAAGTGACAAATACAAATATAAAACCCATTGTAAAACGCACAATTCCTGATTTTGAAGCTTATTTAGAGCAATCTATTTTTTATCAGTTTCAAGGAGATATCTTCGATGATCCTGATGGTGTCATTGCACGGATACAACCCATCGGGGCGCGCCCGTGGATGACCGTTACGGCCAAAGAATTTTCAGCTTTCCCGCAAGAACAAGGTACGTTTACGGTCACTTTACGTGCTTATGATGACGACAGTGCCTCGGTAGAAACTGCTTTCAAAATAAAAGTTATCAATCGTCCTCCTGTGGTCAAACAGCTTTTGCCCGAAAAAGTTATTGCCCAAAATAAGGCTTTCCGATTTAAAATCCCACAGACGTATTTTAGTGATCCTGATGGACAAATTACCAAACTAAAAGTAGTTAATTTACCTTCTTGGCTCACTTTTGACGGGACAGAATTGCGAGGAACACCTACCGAACTGGGAAAGTACCAGTTGGGAATTCGTGCATTTGACAATGGAGGAGACTCTGTAGAAACCCCTTTTATAATTACGGTGGATTTACGCGGAAATCTAAATACACCGCCTGTATTACGTTATCAGATTCCCAATGCGCAATTATTTGTTACCCATCGTTTTTCCTACAAAGTAGCTGACTCACTTTTTTATGATACCAATGGCTACGTGGCCAGAATCGAAACTCCCAATTTACCTGCTTGGCTTACTTTTAAAAATAACGAAATCGCTGGATTGGCCACACAAGCAGGCACTTACACCATCACGCTCCGTGCGGTGGATGATGACGAAACCTCCACTGTGACCACTTTTCAAATAGAAGTACGCTACCCCAATCTCAATTTTGAATTAATACAAGCAGGGAAAGTAGGAACGCGGCGGCTCATTGGCCCGCTTCGAGAAGGTGACGTTCTTTTGGAATCAACTATTCCTGAAAAAATTACGATTTATGCTATTTGTGAAGCTCCTGTCAAAAAAGTGATTTTCAAATTGACGGGTCCTTATCAAAAAACTTTTGTGGCCGAACGTTTTCCGTTTTCATTATTTGATGAGGAAATAGGGTTTGCGCCTATTGCGGGAAGCTATACTTTAAATGCGGTTGCTTTCAACGACTCAGTGCAAGTAAGTGCTACGACCATTCATTTTAAAGTTCAAACCACGCAACCTTTGACCGATTGGGATGTATATCCTAATCCTTTCGCCACTGTATGTAACCTCAAATTGCCCGACAATACGGATATAAGAGCCTTGACGTTTAAACTGGTATCAGTGACTGGACAGGCTTTCTCTATATCAGAAAAACAATTACTTGTTATGGACAAAGTGGCTTATTTGAACTTAGCTTCGTCTCAAATACCCACAGGAACGTACTTGTTGCAAGTATTTCAAAATGAAACATTGCAGCAAGTCGTTAAAATAGTAAAGCAGTAAATAGTTACTTTTGCAGTGTTCAAAATCATACATTTCGATTATATGTCCAAAAATATCAAGTGGCTTGTGGTTGTAGCCGTATTTTCTACATTTTGGAACTGCAAAACTAATACCTCCTCTTCATCGGAGCAGACTACAGAAAATGAAACGACAGCGTTGGTCAAAGCCCCTACGTTTAGCGGTGATTCTGCTTATACTTATGTCAAAAAACAAGTTGATTTTGGCCCACGCGTTCCTAATACAACGGCTCATGTGAAATGTGGCGATTATTTGGTAGCCGAGTTGGAAAGATTGGGGTGTAATGTTACAGAGCAAAAATTTACAGCAACTCACTACGACGGTCGCAAGCTCAACGCTCGAAATATTATTGGCAGCATTAATCCACAAGCTACCAAACGCATCTTGTTGGCGTCACATTGGGATAGCCGCCCAGTAGCCGATGAAGATCCAACCAACAAAACGGGTGCTATAGATGGCGCCAATGATGGGGCAAGTGGAGTAGGTGTACTGTTGGAATTGGCAAGAGTGATTCAACAAGCCGCTCAAAAACCAACCGTAGGCATTGATTTGATGTTTTTTGATGTAGAAGATGGTGGTAACTCTGCCGTAGCCAAAGACAAATTTACTGGTTTTTGCCTGGGTTCGCAGTATTGGGCTGCCAACAAGCACATTCCCAATTATTCGGCCTATTATGGTATTTTGCTGGACATGGTGGGAGCCAAGGGAGCAACATTTCCTAAAGAAGCTTTTTCAACACAATATGCCAACGAAGTCACGCGTACCATTTGGAACTTAGCCAGTCAGTTGGGTTATAGTTCATATTTTATAGATCAAAGTGGTGCGGCTATTACCGACGACCACCTGCCCGTCAATGAAACGGCTAAAATCCCTATGATAGATATTATTCACTTACAAATGAACAACCCTTCCAAGACTTTCTTTGATGATTGGCACACGCATGAAGACGATATGCGCAATATTGACCCCAATACGCTCAAGGCTGTTGGACAAACGTTGTTGCAGGCATTGTACCAAGAGCAGTAGGGCTTAGTCCAAAGCTTACAGTCAATAGTTCACATTTAATAGTTTTCAGTTTTTTAGTCTTTCCCATGAAAATCTATTTTCCATTCTCTGTTTTTGCCATTCCGATTTCGAAGGCTTTCGGGAGAGGAATCCATTTTATCTTTTACACTTTATTCATTACCTTTTGTACTTTTTCCTGTTCTTCTCCCCCTGAGCGTATAGGAAATTTAGATTTAGCCAAATGGCGAAGTGACCGTGGGGGGTGCAAAGGCGTCAGAAAAACAATGGAAGGGGATTTTAGGAAGATAGAGAGTGAAATCCTTGGAAAACCCATTGACGAAATTGGGGAGATGTTTGGCCGACCAGATATTCACCAATTGGGAGGACGAAGTCAGAAATTCTACGTGTATTTTTGGGAGAAAGGCGTACATTGTGATGACATCACCCAAAAATCATCTGCCCAAAAAGTGATTTTACGTTTCAATGCCGTGGGTTTACTCTCCGAAATCACTTTTCAGGCACGACCTTTGTAAGAAAAAGTTAATCGTAAAGCGTTAATAGAAAATTAACTACGATTGGCAATCACCAACTAATTCAGAACCAGATGTATTTTAAAATTAGCCTTGGACTCATTATTACCTTCTTGGTCGTATTCAATACTACTGCTCAACATTTACGACATAAAGGCACACTAGGTATTGAGTGTATCGAAGCGTCTGATTCATTGTTAAACTCTTTGAAATTTCCAAATACACATGGGCTTTTAGTGAAGAGTGTGATGGCTAATTTCACCGCTGCTGCATTGGGAGTTCGGAAGGACGATATTTTAGTGGCTATCAATGAGATGGATTCGCTTGATTTGCTTGATTTTCAAAAATTAGAACGAGAGTTGAATGAACAAGAACCCATTTCGATTACTTACATTCGGGGGCGAAAGAAAAATCGCGTGGTAGGTCAAGTGATGGCAGCACGACGAGAATCATCACTGGGAGAAGTAATATATGGAGAAGTAGCTTTTCAACAAGGTCATTTGCGTACCATCGTTCACAAGCCTTTTGGAGCAGCACGTTTTCCAGCAGTATTCTACTTACAGGGTTCTGAATGTGGCTCAATAGACTTTGCCCAAGATTCATTGTCGCCGACCAAAAAGTTGATAGATGGCTGGGTCAGAGCGGGATATGCTGTTTTTAGGGTAGAAAAACCAGGTGTAGGAGAAAGTGCAGGTACGAAAGATTGTGCCCGTCTCGATTATGAAGAAGAGTTTACTGCTTTTCAAAATGGCTTTACTTTGGTCAAAAAGCTGTCATTTATAGACAGTACACAAGTCTTTCTTTTTGGACATTCACTAGGCGGAGTTGCGGCCTCATTAATAGCTGCAAAAGCAAAATACAAACCGCGTGGTATCATGGTATATGGCACTGTGGTGAAGCCTTGGTTTGAGTATATGATAGATGTATTTCGTAAAAAACCATTGTTGTACAAAGAGTCGTTCCAGTCGGTTGAAGTAAATACCCGAATG
>JBDHXS010000624.1:0-3984 GCA_039810845.1 Runella sp.
CGCACGTTCAGCGTCGGCATCAACTTTAACCTGTAATTTCAAAAACGAAGACCATGAAACTGAAATACTACCTCGTTTTCACCGCTTTCGCGTTGAGTTCGTGCGGCGAAGGCTTCTTCGAACAGTACCCGAGCAACGACATCACCGAAGGCAACTTCTACAAAACCGACGATGATTTCAACCAGGGCGTCGTCTCCTGCTACGCCAAGCTCAAGACAATGATGAGTTTCCACCTCACGGAGATCGGCTACCGCAGCGACGAGAATATTCTCGAATCAATGGCCGTCTCGACGCAGGACCGCTACGACATAGACAATTTCATCGAGACAGCGAGCAACGGCATTTTGAGCGATTTCTATGGCGTTTTTATTTTCGGGTTCAGCATAGACTTCAACACCTATCTGCTCACCCAACACTTGCAATTGATTAATCGCTGCTGGACGGTAAATATCGCAAGCTGCAATTAAGACCTGGCGCCCTTGGCGTTTGAGCATGTTGGCTAACTTTCCAGAGAAGGTGGTTTTACCCGACCCTTGCAAGCCCGCTATCAGAATAACGGCTGGATCTCCTTTGATATTGATGCCTTCAGCCTGCCCGCCCATCAGTGTAGTGAGTTCTTCGTGGACAATTTTCACGAACATCTGACCAGGTTCAACGGCAATTAAAATTTTTTGATCAAGGGCTTTATCCTTGATTTTATCAGTAATATCCTTGGCAACTTTAAAATTAACGTCAGCATCAACCAATGCCCTACGTACCTCCTTGGTAGTGGCGGCTACGTTAATATCAGTAATTCTATCCTTCCCTTTAAGGGTACGAATGGCTTTGTTTAATTTGTCCTGTAAGCTTTCAAACATAGTAAAACACAATAAAATGAGGCCGCAAATTTAGTGAATCACACTTGGAAACCATAATAACTTTAAAGTCCTATGTGAAAAGTATTGTTATAATTTTAAATTTGCGCCTTAGAACTATTAAAAAACGAAAAGTTAGTCATGATTATGAAGCAAAAAACAACGATCTATTGGCGCTGGTTAAATGTGATATTGGTAGCGGCGTTGTCAATAGGTACGTTAGTAGCTCAAATCAAAATTACGTTTCCTGTCGAAAGAGCCATCTTTCAGCGTAACAATGCCAATCAAGCTACCATCTCTATCGGAGGTTATTATACCCAGCCTATTGATCGTGTAGAGGCCCGTTTGGTGCCTGTTCTAACTGGACAAGGCCAAGCAGTTGACTGGACTGTGATTCAAAATAGCCCTCAGGGTGGGGCTTTTTTAGGAACACTCGTAGGAAGAGGCGGTTGGTACACGCTTGAAGTGAGGGCTTTTCAGGGAGGGGTTCAAATAGGACGTGATGCACTGGGCAGAGTAGGGGTAGGTGAAGTGTTTTTGATTGCTGGACAATCAAATGCTCAAGGCTTCTTTGGTTTTGGCGCTACTGGTGCTACTGATGACCGTGTCAATGCCGTGACATGGGACAATCAAAACTCAAATAATACATCCAACCCGACTCTTTCGTTTGGGCAACTTACTGCCGAAACATTGATAGGCCCACGTGGACGGAGTGCTTGGTGCTGGGGTTCTTTAGGGGACTTGTTGGTAAAAAAGTTGAACGTGCCAGTCTTATTTATGAATGCTGGATGGTTTGATACTTCTACCCAAAACTGGCTGGATGCAGCCAACGGGAAGCCCGTGTTGAATCGTTTAAATCAACTATTGCCTGCGGGCATGCCTTATGCTAATTTAAAAGCAGCTCTCCAATATTATGGTTCTATTTTGGGCCTTCGTGCTGTGCTGTGGCTACAGGGAGAAAATGATGCCGCTGCCAAAGTAACCAGATCTGCCTACCAAAATTCGCTCCAGGGATTAATAAATGTGGCTCGAATCGAACAAGGAGAGGTATTATCGTCCTTACCTTGGGTATTTGCACGTACTTCTCGGTATTTTGACACTGTAAATAAAATCTCACTTACCTCACAGGATGTTACAGATGCGCAAACAGCTATCATCAACATTCCCTTTAATAAATGCTACGGAGGGCCATTTACTGATAATATTCAAGTGCCAAGACCCGCCACTAACCCAACCAATGGCGAAGATGATAATGTTCACTTTCAAGGGCAAGGTTTAGTGGATGTAGCTCGTGCGTGGGATGCTTCTCTGCCGCCCAGTTTTTTTGCTACAGTAGTGCCGGTGATGGCGCGTGCCGTTTTACCCATTACCATTACTTGTAATTCGCCAGCGGTTAGTTTTAATGCGAAAGCACCCAATGGCTTTGCTTCTTATCTGTGGAACAATGGTGAAACTGGGCAGGTACTTACGGTAAAAGGAGCAGGTTCGTATCAGGTTACGATGAAAGATAATGCGGGAAATACCTATCTTACTCCACCTATTGTAGTAGCAGAGAATGTAGAGCCCCCTGTACCCGTCATTTCTCCTAATGGTGAACAAGTTATTTGCGCTGATTCTTCACTGCTTCTAACAGTTAATGCTTCAGCTATTAACACGGTTACTTGGAGTAATGGCTTTGAAGGGAAAACTATTTCTGTTAAAAATCCTGGCGCATATACGGCAAGTCTGACCAATATTTATGGCTGTGCTTCAACGAAATCGTCTCCTGTAACTCTTAAAACCTTAAGTATAAAAGCACCGACGGTGTTTCAGTCTGGGCCTTATAGTGTAAAAGCTACGCCAGATTCTACTATTTATAGCTTTGCTGATACCAAGGTATCCAAAATTACTTGGGATTGGGTACAAGGAGGTCGAACACTGGGAAGTACTGATTTCTCCATTAAGGTAACTGAAATAGGTAGTTTTAGTGCGCGTTCGAGAGTTACCTTTGTGGCAACTTCGGGTGGAAGTGCTCGAACGTGCGTTTCTCCTTATTCAGCCGTAGTCACGTATCGCCCGGGAGAAAAAGAAGATGGATTGATTGTATTCCCTAATCCTTACCGTTCTGGAAACATTGCTATCGAAACCCTAAAAGATTTGACTAATGTCCAAATTATCATCAGTAGTATAACTGGACAGGTGGTTTACCGAGAGAAGATGGAAGTATTAAACAACCGTAAAGAAATAAACCTAACACACCTCTCCGAAGGAGTTTATATCTTCAAATTGTCGTCTTCTACTTTTACAGAGTCAAAACGAATTATTATAGATTATTGATATTTTTTAGGCTTCTGTGTCTTACAGAAGCCTTTCTTATTAATTTTGCGCTGTCAAGTCAAAACCTAAATCCAAACATTTGGTTAGATAAGATGACATTTGTAACTTTGAATATTAGTAAAACTGCATCAACCAACCACCTATCCTAATGAATTACCTCCCTTCGGATTATCTGCCTATTTTAATTCAACTTGGTTTGGCAGTGGGGTTTATAGTCGTTACAATGCTTGTAACGCACTCTATAGGTCCCAAACGCAATAGCAAATTAAAAGATGACCCTTTTGAATGTGGTATTGAAGCCAAAGGAGACGCAAGGACGCCTATTTCTATTAAGTATTTTTTGGTTGCGATCCTTTTTGTTCTCTTTGATGTAGAAGTAATCTTCATGTATCCTTGGGCTGTTAATTTTCAAAAACTGGGTACATCAGGCTTTATAGAAATGATTCTTTTCATGGGTTTATTGCTTGCAGGATTTTATTATATCATCCGCAAGGGTGTTTTGGAATGGGAGAAATAGTTTATAGTAAGCGGTTTGCAGTAGGCAGCTCTGGGTGTCGAATAATCCACTTGCCAGCAAGTCACTAATAACCAATAACAGATAACTGAAACATGGCAACTGATATAAAAATAGTAGAAGCACCAGAAGGCTATGAAGGCTCGGGTTTTTACGCTACTTCATTCGATAAAGTCGTAGGGTTGGCGCGTAGCCATTCCTTGTGGCCATTGCCCTTTGCTACTTCATGCTGCGGTATTGAATTTATGTCCACGATGGCTTCTCGGTATGATTTAGGTCGTTTTGGTGCTGAGCGCCCAA
>JBDHXS010000625.1:0-3981 GCA_039810845.1 Runella sp.
TTTCACAGCTTTTGAATGGTCAGTTGCGTAAAAATTTATTGTCGAAACTCCTCTTAATACTTTTTTATTATCCATTCGGTTATATGTTTTGTACGGTTGCTGGTTGCATTACGCCCAACGGTTGCATGGGCGACGTGGCGGCGAGCGTTGGCTTTGTGGGTTGGGCTTTCGCCGCCATGTGCGCCCATGCTTTGTTCTCGGCTTTTTTACTCATTGTCAGCGTTTTATACTGAGGGGTCATTTTGACTTCATTTCTTTCTTCGCTTCTCGGATGTCTATTCTTGCTTTATGACCATGTTTCTCTAACAAGTAAAGCAAGTTTGCGCCATTCATTAAAGTCAACGGTTTGCCTTTGGCAAATTCGTAGGCATCAGGTCCATAAACTGCTGTCGTTACTAAAATTCCCTTTGTCGCTCCCTCATTCATAACCGTTCCATACAAATCTCGGACTGCGGCGACTCCAACTGTATTTGTATATCTTTTGGCTTGGATAACAATTTTTCCTCCTCTGATTGGATCTGGGTCAAAAGCAATGGCATCAACTCCGCCGTCTTTGCTGGCTTGTGTTACTTTGACCTCTCCGCCGTTGCTGTTAAATTCATTAGCAAAAACTTCTCGGATTAGGTGCTCAAAATCTTCCCAATCCATTGAAGCCAAATTCGTCGAACTGTCCATTCCATTCGCTACTTCGTAGTGGTTGACAAAACGCTTATCCGTCTTATTTATCTGTAAAATTGGCTGGATTGGTGTTAGTCCGCTTAATTTGCTGCTTGCAACACCTTTGAAGTTCTTGAAACAAGTCTTTGGGTCAACATGAGCCAAATCAACCTCAACAAATTCTGCTTTCTTGGCTTGAATTGACAAGATGCAATTATTTTCCCTCTTGCCCGTAGCCCGATTGATTGCATTTACCCAACCATTGAAACTGACAAATTCAACGGCGTTGGCTTTATCTGACTCGAAAATCTCATGGATTGTCCGCAACGTGATTTTGTACATCGTAGCGTCAAACAACTTCTGCACCTGTGCATCGGAAATATGGTATTCTTTTAATTCATTTTTGATAAATTTTACCTCATTCAAAGTTGGTAAATCTTCAATCGTAGGCAAAGAATATTCGATGACCAAAATCTTGTTGTCAGGATTGTAGTCAAGTTCAAAACTCTTGGGAAAACTATCAGGATATTGAGAGTTATTCAAAACCAATTCGCAATATTCCAAAACTGCGCTTTGGTCGCAATTCATATACTTGGCTTGCAACTCATCAACTTTCTTGTTTTTCTTTTCCTGTTTATTTTCAAAGTCTGCTTTTCTTTTTTCCCATGCTTTGACTTCATCTGCAACTTGTTTTCGAACTTTATCTTTTGCAGTCTCAAAATCAGTAGTTTGCTGCTCGTAATTCTTTTTTCTTGTTTCGTTCTGCCCGTCAATTTGCAAACACTCGTCGTTCCATTTCAAAATCGCTCGGTCAAAAGCCTCTTTCGATTGCTGCATTTTTTTGTCTTTGTTTGACTTTATGAGTTTATCGAAGAATGACAATTTCGGCTCAAAATCAAACTCTCTTGGCTTCGCTGGATAGCCTTCAATAGTTGGCGATTTGGGTTCTTGCAAAGCGTTCAGACGCTTATTCAATTCATTTTCTGGATTGGGTTCTTTGAATTTCGTCTTATCTTTTAACGTCTCCCAATCAATGGTATCGTCAATACTCAATGTGTGGATGAGTATGTTATCTACCGCCTCCAAAGACCTAATCGCCGCTTGGGTTCTGATTTCCGCTTCTTTTTGGCTTGCGACTTGGTGATTTAAGATGGTCTGTTTTGAAACAATTTTCTCCCATTTTTCTTCAAGTTTTGCAACATGGGATTGCACCTTGTTCTCCAAGATGTCTTCATCAAAGGCAGTAAAAACCCTGTAATCTTTCAGCCCTTTGTGTGTTACTTCGGCTGTGTATTTGATTTTATAGGTTCTTATTCCTACATCCTCCGAGTGATAATAAATGTCAATCAAATCTTCCTTCATTGGGACTGGTTTTATATTTATTTATATTTTTTTTGTTTTCTTTTTATTGCCGAGAACGTGAGCATGGACGCTGTGCTGCCCTGCGTTGGCTTTGTGCGTTGGGCTTGGGCAGCATAGGCGACCATGCATTGTTGTAGGCATTTTATATTTCAAAGAGTTACTTTATTCGCCTTGTAAAAATCAATCAGGAAATACACGCTTTCAATGTATTTTACAAATTGTCCCATATTGGCAAGCAAAGCACCTTCATTTAATTCGGGCACATATTCAGGATGCCCACTTTCATTCCTACACACCCTGTAAAAATGAAATAGGTGTTTAATGTTTTGCTGAAAGTCTTGCACCGCCGTGGTTGGATTGGGTTTATTCTTGCAACCTCCAAACCTTGTTTCAAATTCCTCAAAGGATTTTGATATTGCGCTTTTCCTGCCTGTTTTGCCTTTGTAGTTTTGCTTGTGTGTATCGTCCTCAATCGCCTCTCCAAAGGTCTCAATAAGCACATGAATTGATTTTTCAGATGCAGCACCCAACAAAAATGCAGAACCTAAAAGGCACTTGTGCTTAAAGCAGACAATGGCTTCTTGAAGGAAATGAAGAATTACTGGGTCAACATGAGGTATCCTCTCTTTTATTTGGTCGGGAAAACTTTCAATCTCAAAGGGGAGAATTTCAGGAACTCTCACATCTTCTTGTATTTGCTTTTTCAATGCTTCAAGTGCCTCCTTCAACTTTGAATTAGCACCTTGAACATTCATCTTTCCAGTATGGTAAACTGTTACAGCACATTTGGAGGTACCATGTGTGATTTCAATTTTTGAATTTCCATTTGCATCAGCCGTTACCGAATTTGGGAACTTCTGTTTTGTAGCAAAATCTACAAATGGTTGAAAATTTTTTTCTTGAATGGTCATTTTGATTAGTCGTCAGTTTTGGTTAAAGCCTCCGTGTTAAAGTTTTTGCCCTTACCAAGTTCGATTAAATAAAAGCCTAAGCCGATAAACCCTACTGCTAAAAACAACGCATTGAGTTGACTTGCCATTCTTTCAGGTGGGACTTTACCGAGCGCAATAAAATTTCCTAAAAGGCTTAGTCCAAATAGAACTATTAAAATCCAACCAATCACTTTTTTTGTTTGCGATGGCTGAGGATTCTCATCATAATACTTCCTACTAAGCATTGTTGTGATGAAGCCACCGATTGGGCTTAGGAAAAGGCAAAAGAAAAAAGACCAACCAAAACCAATCTGCCTTTTCTTGCCTAAAAAATTTGCGATAGCAAATGCTATTGCGCCGAAAACCATTAATAGTACAAGTCCTTCCATGTTAAATGAATTTATTTTGATTTAATTTTTCGCTTTCTGTCTTCTGAGTAATCTGCTTTGGCGACCAAATAAAGTCTGTAAGTAAGATAAATAAATCCGGCTACAAATAACAAAATCACAATTGCTGCTCCACCACCAACATCACTTGCCAAACTTGGAAGCATGGTTAGCATCATAATTCCTCCACCTCCTGTTATCAAGATAGCAATCAAGTTAGGGATGTAACTTGCTCCAATGCTGACTTCTTTCAATAACCTTCTTGCAAATTCTTCAAACGGAATAGACGAATATTCATCTGCCATTCTTCGACCTAAATCCTCCCATTGCTTCCTTCGTTCTTCATAATTCCTGTTTTCGTATTTTTCTTCTTCACGTCCTGCCTGTTGTCCTTCTCCAAAAAATACGTGGTATATTTTATCGTATTCCTTTCTTTTTTCATCATCTTTTAGAACCTCGTAGGCTTCTGTGATTTCGATAAATTTCTCGTGAGCGTTACTTGCCTTGTTCTTATCTGGGTGATACTGTAAGGCAAGTTTTCTAAATGCCTTTTTTATTTCCTCTAAGGTCGAGTTAGGAGAAATTTCTAATATTTTATAGTAATTTTTTATCTTCATTTTTCTTCTTTTCTTGCCTACAACGGT
>JBDHXS010000626.1:0-3977 GCA_039810845.1 Runella sp.
ATTGAAACGGCTCAACGTCTTGATATTGGCTGGTGGATTACTTCTGCGTTAGAATCAAATATTGGCTTAAATGCTATCGCACAGTTTACTGCTGAATTTGAAAACCTATTGCCACAGGGTTTGGGTACGGGACAATTGTATCACAATAATATTCCAAGTCCATTAATGATTAACAAAGGACATCTTCTCTATAATTCTCAACAACCTTGGGACTTTAGTGTGTTGAATTCCAGTCGCATTTCTAGGACTGCTTAATAGCTTACGGCTTGGTATCTGCCTTTCAGTAAATCCTTTTTTGTAAATCAGGTTCATGATGAGCTTTATGAAACTATTTTCATCTTAGGCAGTTTTATGCCTGTATGATTACTAATTTTGCAATATCATGGAAGAAAACACTAAGCTCGATAAAATCATTGAAGCTCGAATGAAGCTGAAAGCTCGATTTGAGGACAAAATGAAAAATACACCTTCGATGGCTGATACACGTCCACAAGGTCATGGGGAATTAAATCGACATGGGATGCCGAATACCCCCGTGGGGCAGACCTTGACAACCAAATGGCCTGTTCTTGATTTAGGTTATCAGCCCAACGTGACACTTGATCGTTGGCGTCTTTATATAGACGGCGAAGTGGAAAATCCCATGATTCTGACTTGGGATGATTTTATGGCATTGCCACAAACCGAAGATACATCTGATTTTCATTGTGTTACCACTTGGTCAAAATTAGATATGTCGTGGGTTGGGGTGCGATTGTTGGATTTGGCGGCATTGGTTCAACCCAAAGAAACTGCTACCCACTTGATGTGTTATGGCTACGATACATATACGACTAATGTATCGCTTGAAGAAGCCCTAAAACCTGATGTCCTTTTGGCGCATACAGTCTATGGCGAACCACTTCCTAAAGAACATGGTGGGCCAGTGCGGATGATAACGCCGCAGTTGTATGCTTGGAAAGGGGCAAAATGGATAAAGAGGATTGAGTTTATGTCTAAAAACAAACGTGGTTTTTGGGAAGAAAGAGGATACTCAAATACCGCTTATCCTTGGCGAAACGATAGATACAGTTAAAAGTGCCAACTATCAACGAGTTTCCTATACGCTATAAAGTGTCAAAATGAAATGTTATAAACATACCGATTCCCAATTATAATGACTTTAGAAGTAATTCATCAAATTTCAGAAATGGCTCAAGCCATTATTTATCTTTATCGACAAGATGATACTTTGGAAGAGCGTTTAGCCTCGTTTCCTAATGCTAATTTCTTGATTCAAGATTTTAAGGCTGAGGCCAAACAAGTTCATATTTTATACGAAGGAGGTCAAAAATTATTTTTGGTAGGTTTGGGGAAATCGCCTAAACAAACTGATTTTATTAAAACTTTACGCTCATTTTTTTTCAAACAAAAGAAAAACTTACCTGATGCCGTAGTACTCAATTTAATAGCAGGGGGTATTGACCCCCGGTGGGTAGAAGCTATTGTTAATGGCTGTATATTAGGAGATTATGATTTAGGACTCTATAAAACAGATAAAACTGGTGGGCTTACGTTTTTTGAACGTGTTACTAAAATCCAGTTGTTAGTAACGGAGTCAGAGATTGAATCAGCCACAAAATCAGCTGCTATTGGCGAAGCTACCGCTTGGACGCAAATACGTGTCATGGATTTAATGAATGCTCCATCCAACAAAAAAAATCCGTTAGTTTTGGCCGATTGGGCAGTGGATTCTGGGCAGAAATATGGCTATTTAGTTTCTGTTTTTGATGAAAAAAAGTGTGAAGAAATAGGATTAAAAGCTCTTTTGGCCGTAAGTGAAGGGAGTAAAAATCCACCTCGCTTTATTGTTTTGGAATATGCTCATCCAGAAGCCACGCGAAAAATAGGCTTAGTTGGGAAAGGGGTAACCTTTGATACAGGAGGCGTTTCACTCAAACAATCCGCCAATATGCACTACATGAAATCTGATATGGGAGGAGCAGCGGCGGTTTTGGGGACGATTGAGTTAGCAGCCAAACTCCAATTACCCATTCATTTGATTGGCGTGATTCCTGCAACTGAAAATAGCATAGATGGTCTCGCCATCAAACCTGGGGATGTGATTGGAAGTTATTCTGGCAAAAGTATCGAAGTAATTGATACAGATGCAGAAGGAAGACTTATTTTAGCAGATGGTCTTAATTACATCAAGCAAAATTATGAACCCGAGATTATCATAGATTTGGCAACGCTGACAGGGAGTTGTGTAGCTACATTGGGCTATGCGGCGGCGGGCTTATTTACCAACAATGAATTACTTGCTCAAAGCCTTTACGAAAGTGGTCAACAAACAGGAGAGAAGTTGTGGCGACTGCCATTGTGGGATGATTATAAAGACGAACTGAAATCGGATGTAGCTGATGTAAAAAACTTTCATGGAAAACCTATCGCTGGTGCGATTGTAGCCGCAAAATTTTTGGAAGTATTTGTAGATGAACACCCTAACTGGGTGCATTTGGATATTGCTGGAACGGCTTTTGGTGATTCTGAATTTGGAACAATGAAGTCTGCTACGGCTTATGGAGTTCGTCTTCTAACGCATTGGTTAAGTCATCAGGTTTAATAGTGTTAGTATTTGGTATTTCAGTAGCGTTCTGTTAGTTTTAGGCGTAAAATATTTTAGGTATAAAAGTGGGTCACTTTTAGGTCTGTCTCAAGTCATATATTACAAATCTTTTAATTTGCCAGAACTATTATGAAGATACTCTTACGCTACGCTTATATTGTTTTGCTGCTACTTGGGTTTAGTCCAACCTATTCACAGCAAGTGCATCAACGTTGGGAAGTCGGTGGTGGCTTGGGCCTCTCTGGCTATTTAGGTGACCTCAACAAATCTGACTTTTTCTCGCAAGAACCCAAAATGAGCGGAGGGGTATTGGGGCGTTATCATTTCAACCGCAACTGGGCTTTGCGCGGAGCCTTAACTTTTGGCAAGCTTTCGGGAAATGATGCCAATTTTGATGATCGAAAAGTGCGAGGTTTTAAAACCAGTTCATCGCTCACTGATTTGTCGGCGATTGTTGAATACGATTTTTTGGGCAAAGGGCGTTTTAAATACGATTCTACCGCTTTTCAAGTACGTTTTAAACGCAAATTATCCCCTTATTTGTTTACTGGTGCTGGAGTAGGCTTTACCAATCCGAAGCCTGATTTTGTAGGAACAGCTTCTACCCCCGCTAATTTCAGACAGGGAGCAATTGTGGATCAGGCAGCAAACTATTCTAAATCTAATTTCGTGATTCCGTTTGGGGTAGGTGTCCGTTATGACTTGGCAGAGCATTGGGTATTGGGAATAGAAGCGGGTTTTCGGTTGGCTTTCTCCGACTATTTGGATGGTGTGAGCCAAGCTGCTAACCCTGGTCGCGATGACCGCTATAAACTTTCTACACTTTCTATTGCTTATCGTTTTGATAAAAAAGATACTGACCGCGACGGTATCCCAGATGAAAAAGATGCTTGCCCCAAAGAACCAGGTTCTGTTAAAATGAATGGCTGTCCTGATAAAGACAATGATGGGATAGCTGATAAAGATGACGATTGTCCTGATACTTTTGGATTGGCTTCGCTGAAAGGGTGTCCTGATGCTGATGGCGACGGTATTCGCGATAAAGACGACGCTTGCCCCAATGAGGCAGGTCCCCTCTCTTTGCAAGGATGTCCTGACCGCGATAAAGATGGTATTGCCGACAAAGATGATGCTTGTCCCGATGCTGCTGGTTTAGCCAATTTGAAGGGTTGCCCAGACCGCGATAAAGATGGTATTGCCGATAAAGATGATACCTGTCCTGATGCTGCTGGTCTTCCGCAATTTGGCGGATGTCCTGATACTGACGGAGATGGTTTGCCTGATAAAGATGATGAGTGTCCAACGGTTGCAGGTAAAATAGAACTGAAAGGTTGCCCTGATGGAGATAATGACGGCATAGCCGATAAAG
>JBDHXS010000627.1:0-3952 GCA_039810845.1 Runella sp.
GGTAACCATTAAATCATCTTTATGCAACTGGATCTATAATATTTATAGATTAGACAAAAGTTTGCAGTGTCTGCGGAGCTTACTCCAAAGACAATAATTGATTCACTGAGGCAAGAATTTGGAGTAAACTTTGCCTATACAACTATCCTAAAGGCCAAAGAGGCGATTTTGGCGGACTCAGTAGCAGTACCGGAGAGGCCCAAGCAGATTCTACGATTTGGAAAACCAACTCAGACAAGAGGTATGACGAAAATTTTAAGTCTAACACGGGTGCTTGGGGTGCTACGCACGCTGTTAATCTCAACAAAAAAGCTTTTCTAAAAACAGTGGTATTGTATTCTGTTTACCAAAATGGTTTTCACCAAAAAAGATACAACAATGCTTACTTACTTGAACCTCGTTATAACGAAAATTATTCACTGCAAAAATTAACTGTTTCAAGTACTCTCAACTACAAATTCAACGCTCGACTTGCCTTACGAACGGGAGCTACTTGGAGTCATCAATCCTACGATTTTTTTCGAGAATCTTGGAATAGCAACCTCAAAACCATGGAACGCTTCTTAGCTTCTGACGGCCAAACAGCTACGCTGCAAGCCTTTGCGCAAGCCAACTATAAATTATCCGAAAAACTGACGGCCAATCTTGGCGTACATACGTTGGCGTTGTTGCTAAATAATAGTCGTTCGCTTGAACCCCGTGCTTCACTCAAATGGGATTTGGCTACGGGTCAATCTTTGGCTATTGGTTATGGAGTTCATAGTCAGGTGCATCCTTTGGCCTTGTATTTTTATTCCAATGCTCGCACCGATTTAGGAAATACCTATCCCAATCGTAATTTAGATTTTACCAAAGCCCAACATTTAGTTCTTTCGTACGACCGACTCCTCAATGAACATACACGACTGAAAATGGAGACGTATTATCAATCACTTTATGGTGTTCCTGTAAGTGCAAATACCAGCAATACTTTTTCAGTCCTCAACATTACCGATGGATTTGTATTGGAGCGTTTAGCCAACAATGGAAAAGGACGTAACTATGGTGCAGAGCTTACTCTTGAACGCTTTTTACACAACAATTTTTACTACTTACTGAGTGGTTCGGTATTCAAATCAGAATACACTGGCTCAGACAAAATTTGGCGGAGCACTCGCTTTGATGCGGGTATGGCAGGAAATATACTCATAGGAAAAGAATGGTTAATGGGGCGCGGCAAAAATAATGTGTTGGGTATCAATCTCAAAACAACCTATATAGGGGGTTTTCGGACTACGCCCATTGACCTTGCAGCCTCGCGCAACAAGGGCGAGGCTGTTTGGATAGAGAAGCAAACCAATGAGCAGGTATTAGATGCTTATTTTCGTTCGGATGTACGCATTAGCTGGAAACGTAATAAAAATAACTTTACTGGAACACTCTCGCTCGATATTCAGAATGTGACCAACCGCGACAATGTTTATAATCATTACTATGATGCTGGGGCGGGGCAAATCCGCACTGCGTATCAGTTGCCTCTTATTCCTGTACTGAACTATCGGATTGAATTCTAAATTTTATACACATTCACCATAAGCGTATCTGCATTGACTCCCGTAAAAATTCCCAGCCCATTGGTGATAGAAGTAGGTGGAGTACTGATATTTTGGGTTGTTGTCCCACCTGATTTATATAAGGCAGCGTAGTCGGGATTGAGACGATACAGCACCGCATAATGTTTGCCAAAATATTGAAACGATTGTGGCTGAATATTGCCAACTTTAGCCGTCGTAGGTTCGTTGTTGAAGCGACGGTTAATAGGAAATCTATTATTGTCGGTGTCAGTAGGTAAAATGACAATGGCCTCAGGTGTGGTTTCGGTGTTGATGAGCGCGATAAAATGATACTCGCCATTAGGATTATCCCAAGCAGCCTCAATAGGTGTTCGGTCCTCCGACGCCCCCCCTGGAGGGCCAAAACCACCCGTACCACTACTCAAATCAATTTTTGAACGATAAATGGTTGTTCTACTCAATGTAAAACCCGTTGGGCGAGTAGGAATGGTTGTTGTGGCTGAAATAGGTAAATCATTATACGTAAAGTCAAGCGTATAGGTGAGTCCAAATTTCACCAACTGGTTACTTGCAGACTCATATAGCCCCTCGCCCAAAGATTGCAGAGTGAATATATTGCCATCGCTTACCTTGATTTGAATGGTTTGCCCATCAATCGGTCGAGCAATCGAATCAGCGGCATCAGTGTACCCAATCACTGTTGTCAGTTTTAAACTCACAGGTTTTCCTGGAGCCAAGAAAGCCTCAATAACGGGTTTTTGGTTAGAATTAATAACACGATGGGTCTCGGTACAGCCCGACAATAAACCGCCCACAAGCAAATAGGGGTAAATGTTTTTCCAGATGTTCATAGTTTTTATCTTAATTTCCAAGAAATAGTCAAGTTGGGGGTGATACCCAAATAATTTACATTGGTAGTTTGGAGTACACTTTCGTCGTTTTCTGTGATAATCTCAAAACGTTTGTACCACACGTTTTTGCGGTTGTAAAGATTGAAAATCGAAAGCCCAATACTTCCCCAACGGGCGTTGTAAGTAGCCGAAACATCCAAGCGGTTGTAAGAAGAAAAACGGCTGGCGTTTTTGTCGGAAGGCATCGTAAAGTTACGAATTGAGCCATCGAGCAATTTGATTTGATACGCACCTACAATAGAGGTGTAAGGGCGACCCGTAGAAAAAATCTGGGTAAGCGCAAAGTCAATGTTTTTCCAGCGATAAGAGCCAATAAACTTAAATTGATGCCGTACGTCTTGGTCAGAGTGGTATGGCAAATCAGAAAAAGCAGACACGTTGCGTATAGCTTCAGAAAGGGTATAGCCTATCCAGCCATTGATATCCCCAAATTTGCGTTGCAACAACACATCCACTCCTCGCACGATTTCATTTCCATTAAAAAATGTTTCTTGAACGCTCAGCCCTTGGCGAATTTGTGGTACAAAACGTAGCGTATATTCGGTAATTCCAACGTTGTGCTTTTGGTAAAATTCTACATCCACCAAGTATTCCTTAAATTCGTAACTTCCTCCAATGATGATGTGGTCGGACTTAGTAACGGGCAATGAACCGCCATTAGCCAGTAACCAATAACTGCGATTTCCTTGCGTAAGGTCTTCTCGGTTGA
Source organism: Runella sp. (assembly GCA_039810845.1). Classification (GTDB taxonomy): domain Bacteria; phylum Bacteroidota; class Bacteroidia; order Cytophagales; family Spirosomataceae; genus Runella. The sequence goes on from JBDHXS010000627.1 coordinate 3,174, forward strand.
TTTGTTTGGCAAATTGATAATAACGCCCCGTAGCCGCTTTAAATTTAATTTTGTCAGAATACGCGTAAGTAGCGCTCAAACGTGGTTCGAAGTATAGCTGATTGGTCACGTCAAAATGATTGAGCCGCAATCCAGGTTTAATCATCAATCGGGTATCCATTAGGCGAATCTGGTCTTGCAAATAAACCGAAGTAATCACTCCTCGGTCGTTTTTGCTTAATACTTCTAGCGTATCATTTTGTAAGTATTTATACAAAATCGTATTGGCGGTAGAATGTATGCCAAATTCCAATTGATTGTGAGGTGTCAGCTTATATTCAAAGTCAATTTTGGCTGTGAAATCTCTCAAATCATTGGTTTCAATTTGGCCGATATTTACATTTCGAGTAGTAGCAATGGTGCTATCTGTGGCAGGAATGGTGTTGACAACGGTACGTGAATTGTCACGATTGCTATAAAAATTGGAATAATTAACCAGCATATTACTGTACAGCTTGTTGTTCCAGCGCCGCGACCATTTAAAGCTGCTGCCTAAATTCCCCCATGCCGACACATCGTTGGTAGAAGTAGAAGCCCCAAAAGTAGTCTGACGACCAAAATTAAAAGATGAGGCAGAAGAGTTGTCCATTTTGTCGGTACCATTATAGAGACTCCATGTCAGGATGTCTTTTTTGCTGGCATTCCACGTAAGTTTGGCATTGAGGTCATAAAAATACGATTGGGCAGTCTGGTCTTGAGTTGCATTGTTCCCAAAACGCCCACCACCTGGAGGCCGCCCG